>JAEYVD010000345.1 GCA_023432075.1 Pseudomonadota bacterium
AGCGGCCCGATCTGCAGGGCGATGGGGTCGATTTTTGGATATTCCAGCATGTTCTGCCCGACACAATAAAGTTGAATGATAATAACCGGCGAGCACTGAAGATTCGCATGCCAAGCGAGCCAGCTTCCCCGGGTGCGTTCGCCATGTCCGCGCCCCGACGGCCGACAGGAGACACTGACCATGCCGCACAACGAACGTTCCCGCCACATCACCCAAGGCGTCGCGCGCGCGCCCAATCGCGCCATGTACTACGCGCTGGGCTACAAAGAAGCCGATTTCGAAAACCCCATGATCGGCGTGGCCAACGGCCATTCGACGATCACGCCCTGTAATAGCGGCTTGCAGCGGTTGGCTGACGCCGCCATCGACGCGATTCGCGCCTCGCGCGCCAATCCGCAGGTGTTTGGTACGCCCACCATCTCCGATGGCATGTCCATGGGCACCGAAGGCATGAAGTATTCGCTGGTGTCGCGCGAGGTCATCGCCGACTGCATCGAAACGGCCGCGCAGGGCCAATGGATGGACGGCGTCGTCGTCATCGGCGGATGCGACAAGAACATGCCCGGTGGCATGATCGCACTGGCGCGCACCAACGTGCCGGGCATCTATGTCTACGGCGGCACCATCAAGCCTGGCCGCTACAAGGGCAACGACCTCACTATTGTGTCCGTGTTCGAGGCCGTCGGCGAATACACCATGGGCCGCATGCCCGAAGAGGACTTCAAGCAGATCGAGAAATGCGCGATTCCCGGCTCGGGTTCCTGCGGAGGCATGTACACCGCCAACACGATGAGCTCCGCATTCGAGGCGATGGGCATGAGCCTGCCGTATTCCAGCACCATGGCCAACGAAGACGACGAAAAGGTCGTCTCGGCGGCTGAGTCCGCGCGGGTGTTGGTCGATGCGGTCAAGCGCAACCTGCGCCCGCGCGACATCATCACGCGCGAATCCATCGAGAACGCCGTCTCCGTCATCATGGCCACGGGCGGATCGACCAACGCAGTGCTGCACTTCCTGGCCATCGCGCACGCCGCCGAAGTGCCGTGGACCATCGACGATTTCGAACGCATTCGCCGGCGCGTCCCGGTGCTGTGCGACCTGAAGCCGTCTGGCAAGTACGTGGCCACCGACCTGCATCGCGCCGGCGGCATTCCCCAGGTCATGAAACTCCTGCTCAATGCAGGCCTGCTGCATGGCGATTGCATCACCATCAGTGGCAAGACCATCGCTGAAACGCTCGCGGATGTGCCTGACGCGCCCCGCGCGGACCAGGATGTCATCATGCCCATCGATCGCGCGCTCTATCCGCAGGGCCACCTGGCGATCCTGAAGGGAAATCTGTCGCCCGAAGGGTGCGTCGCCAAGATCACCGGCCTGAAGAACCCCGTCATCACGGGCCCCGCGCGCGTGTTCGACTCGGAAGACGATGCCATGACCGCCATCATGGCCCAGCAGATCCGCGACGGCGACGTTGTCGTGATCCGCTACGAAGGCCCGAAGGGCGGCCCGGGCATGCGCGAAATGCTCGCGCCCACCTCGGCGCTCGTGGGGCAAGGGCTGGGCGAAACCGTCGGACTCATCACCGATGGACGTTTTTCCGGGGGCACCTGGGGCATGGTCGTGGGGCACGTCGCGCCAGAAGCATATGTAGGCGGTCCCATCGCGCTGATCCAGGAAGGCGATTCGGTTACCATCGATGCCCACAAGCTGCTGCTGCAGCTCAATATCAGCGACGAAGAAATGGCGGCTCGTCGCCAGGCCTGGGTCCAGCCCAAGCCGCGTTATACACGCGGCGTGCTTGCCAAGTTCGGCAAGCTCGCCAGCACCGCCAGCCGTGGGGCAGTAACCGATGCTTTTGAAGATTAGTCTGTTGTTGGCCGCGGCCGGCGTCCTGAGCGCTGGCGCGGCGCATGCGCAAACCACCGGCCTGGATCTGGCTAAGAGCAAGGCCTGCATGGCCTGTCATCAGGTGGAAGCCAAGCGGGTCGGGCCGCCATTAAAGAGCGTGGCGGAACGATACGCGGGGCAGGGCGATGCCATGGTGGATTATCTGGCGGGCAAGATCCGCAGCGGTGGCCGCGGCGCCTGGGGCGCGGTGCCCATGCCCGCTCAGACCCACGTATCGCCCGAAGACGCCCGCGCCTTGTCCGAATGGATCTTGTCGCTGGCGCCGGCAAAGCAGTAGTCTTATTTTCATACCCCGGTATCGAGCCGGGGGCGCGGGCTGCAAGTAGCGGCCGCCTAAAGCAAAGGAATCGTCATGGCAGAACAACCATCACCGGGCAATGAGGTCGCCGTTCTTGGCGGCGGTTGCTTCTGGTGCGTCGAAGCAGTGTTTGCCGACCTGCGCGGAGTCAAAAGCGTGTTGCCGGGCTACAGCGGCGGACACGTCGACAATCCCAGCTACGAGCAGGTCTGCGGCAAGGACACCGGCCACATTGAAGTCGCCCGCATCGAGTTCGATCCCGCCGAACTCTCGTACAGCGATTTGCTGCGCGCCTTTTTCGCTACCCACGATCCCACTACCCCGGGCCGGCAGGGCAACGACATCGGCCCGCAATATGAGTCCGCGATCTTCTGGCAGAACGAATCCCAGCGAGAGCAGGCCCAGGCCGTCATTGCCGAGGTCGAGGCGCAAAAGGTCTACGATGCGCCCATCGTGACCAAGCTGCTGGCGCCGGCGCATTTCTGGCAGGCCGAGGACTATCACAGCAACTATTTCGCTCTGCATCCCGAGCAGGGCTATTGCCAGTTCGTGATCGCACCCAAGGTCGCCAAATTCCGCAAGCAATTCCAGGATCGCCTGAAGCGCTAAACCGCGGTAGTTCTTCCGCGGCTACACAGGCCTCGCATGGCGATCGGCGCTGCACCGGTCGATGCGGGGCCTTTGCATGGGTGACCATCAAACAAGAACCCCGCCGTGCGGCGGGGTCCGTAAGTGTGGCGCGCAGTATGGACGCGGCGCCAGGCCTGCCGCGTTATTCCACGGTCTTCAGAACGCCGCGGCGCATCTGGTCCAGTTCGATCGATTCGAACAAGGCCTTGAAGTTGCCCTCGCCAAAGCCCTCATTGCCCTTGCGCTGAATGATCTCGAAGAAGATCGGGCCGATCTGGTTTTCAGTGAAGATCTGTAGCAGCAGTCCGCCACCCGGTGCGCCGTCCAGCAAGATGCGGTTCTTCTGCAGGCGTGCCACGTCCTCACCGTGGTTCGGCAGACGCCGATCCAGCAGTTCGTAGTAGGTCTCCGGCGTGTCCAGGAACACGACACCGGTCTTGCGCAGCGCTTCCACCGTGGCATAAATGTCATCGGTCGCCATGGCGATGTGCTGGATGCCTTCGCCGCGGTACAGGTCCAGGTACTCCTGAATCTGGCCTTTTTCCTCAGTGCCTTCCTCGTTGATGGGAATGCGGATATTGCCGCAAGGCGACGTCATCGCCTTGGACTT
The DNA here is from genome assembly GCA_023432075.1 of Pseudomonadota bacterium. Taxonomy (GTDB): domain Bacteria; phylum Pseudomonadota; class Gammaproteobacteria; order Burkholderiales; family Burkholderiaceae_B; genus Achromobacter. The sequence continues at coordinate 3,447 of JAEYVD010000345.1, forward strand.
CACGCCCGTCACCTTGCCTTCGATGTCGAAGTAACGCACTTCTCGGAAGTTGAACAGGCGCTCGTAGAACTCCGACCACTCGGCCATGCGGCCCTTGTGCACGTTGTGCGTCAGGTGGTCCACCAACGTCAGACCCGCGCCGCGCCAGTTGACGTCGGTCTGCGCGTTGG
>JAEYVD010000376.1 GCA_023432075.1 Pseudomonadota bacterium
TGGGAATACTTCCTGATGGACCCGCTGGTGTTCATCCTGTGGTGCGCCACCGCCATCTCCATGGTGTTCTGGAACCGCGGCGCGTTCTGCGGCTGGCTGTGCCCGTTCGGCGCGCTGCAGGAACTGACCAACCGTATCGCGCGGCGGCTGGGCGTGCGCCAGTTGAAGATCCGCCACGGCGTGGCGCAGCGGCTGTCCACGTTCAAGTATGTGATCTTCCTGCTGCTTTTCGGCTTCTCGCTGTATGACCTGGCGGTCGCCGAGCAGCTCGCCGAAGTCGAACCCTTCAAGACCGCGATCATCCTGCACTTCGTGCGCCACTGGCCCTTCGTGCTGTTCGCCGTGGCGCTGCTTGTGGCAGGCCTGTTCATCGAACGCTTCTTCTGCCGCTACCTGTGCCCGCTGGGCGCCGCCCTGGCCATCCCCGCCCGGCTGCGCATCTTCAACTGGCTCAAGCGTTACCGCGACTGCGGCAACCCCTGTCAGCGCTGCAACATCGAATGCCCCGTGCAGGCCATCGACCCGTCCGGCGAAATCAACCCGAACGAGTGCATCCAGTGCCTGCATTGCCAGATGCTCTACCACCACAAGCAAAAGTGCCCTCACCTGATCCAGAAGCAGGCCAAGCGTGAGCGGCGCCCGGCTCCGCCCCCGGAGCCGACGGTGCAGGAAGTCGTTTTGCACCGCATGCCGACCCCCAACTCGGCGAATCGCCCCAACCCGGAATCGTGAAACACGATTTTCGTACCGCGGCGCAACGCGCCGTCCCTACCTAGGAGTTATCCATGTCCGACAAGACCCCCGAAAAAGCCGGCCTCACACGCCGAAGCTTCCTGGGCACCGCAGCCATCACCGGCGCGGCCGGCCTCGTTGCCGGGGCGCAGATGTCCACCGCGCACGGCAAGGACGCCAAGTCCGGCAACGGCGCCGTGCTTGGGCACGTCGCGCCGGGCGAGCTGGACGAATACTACGCGTTCAACTCCAGCGGCCAGTCGGGCGAAGTCCGCGTGCTGGGCCTGCCGTCCATGCGTGAACTCGTGCGCATCCCCGTCTTCAATCATTGCAGCGCCACAGGCTGGGGCCGCACCAACGAAAGCCGCAAGATCCTGACGGAAGGCCTGACCCCTGAAACGCGCGAGTTCCTGAAAGACAAGGGCGGCGTGTTCCCCAACGGCGACGCCCACCACCCCCACCTGTCGTTCACCGACCAGACCTACGACGGCCGCTACCTCTTCATCAACGACAAGGCCAACAACCGCGTCGCGCGCATCCGCCTTGACGTGATGAAGACCGACAAGATCACCGAGCTGCCCAACGTGTCGGGCGTGCACGGCCTGCGTCCGCAGCGCTATCCGCGCACCGGTTACGTGTTTGCCAACGGCGAGCACATCATCCCGCTGCCCAACGACGGCAAGGTGCTGGACGACCCCAAGAAGAACTTCTTCTCCGTCTACACGGCGCTGGACGGCGACACCATGAAGGTGGCGTGGCAGGTGCTGGTCGACGGCAACCTGGACAACGGCGATGCCGACTACCAGGGCAAGTACTCGTTTGCCACCTGCTACAACTCCGAGAAAGGCGTCACCGTCGAAGAGATGTCGGCCAACGAGCAGGACTGGGTCGTGGTCTTCAACATCAAGCGCATCGAGCAGGCCGTCAAGGACGGCGACTTCAAGACGATGGGCGGCGTGCCGGTCATCGACGGCCGCCACGGTTCCAAGTACACGCGCTACATCCCGGTGCCCAACTCGCCCCACGGCTGCAACGCCGCGCCCGACGGCATCCACCTCATGCTTAACGGCAAGCTGTCGCCCACCGTGACGGTGATCGACGTGCGCAAGCTGGACGATCTGTTCGCCGACAAGATCAAGCCGCGCGACTGCGTCGTGGCCGAACCGCAGCTTGGCCTGGGCCCGCTGCACACCGCGTTCGACGGCCGCGGCAACGCCTACACCACGCTGTTCATCGACAGCCAGATGGTCAATTGGAACATCGACAAGGCCAAGCGCGCCTACAAGGGCGAAAAGGTCGACCCGATCATCCAGAAGCTGGACGTGCACTACCAGCCCGGCCACAACCACTCGACCATGGGCGAAACCAAGGAAGCCGACGGCAAGTGGCTGGTGTCGCTGAATAAATTCTCCAAGGACCGGTTCCTGAACGTGGGCCCGCTCAAGCCCGAAAACGACCAGCTCATCGACATTTCCGGCGACGAAATGAAGCTTGTGCATGACGGCCCCAGCTTTGCCGAGCCGCACGACATGTGCCTGGTGCACCGCTCCAAGATCAACCCGATCAGCGTCTGGAAGCGCGACGACCCCATGTGGGAAGACGCCCGCCAGATCGCCAAGAAGGACGGCGTGTCGCTGGAAGACGCCGCCAAGGTCGTGCGCGACGGCAACAAGGTCCGCGTGTACATGATGGCGGTCGCGCCCATGTTCAGCCTGAAGCAGTTCGAGGTGAACCAGGGCGACGAGGTCACCGTGTTCGTGACCAACATGGAAGTGATCGAAGATCTGACGCACGGCTTCACGCTGGAAGGCCACGGCATCGCAATGGAAATCGGACCGCAGGCCACGTCGTCCGTGACGTTCAAGGCCGACCGCCCGGGCATCTACTGGTACTACTGCCAGTGGTTCTGCCACGCGCTGCACATGGAAATGTCCGGCCAGATGATCGTGCACCCCAAGAAGTCTGCGTAACGATCCATGGCTGCCATCGCAACCTTGCGACACGCGGCATGGGCCGCGGCCGGCTTCGTGCTGGCCGGCTTCGGCCCGGCCCTGCAC
>JAEYVD010000413.1 GCA_023432075.1 Pseudomonadota bacterium
GCGAGGTTCCGGGCTCATGGATCTGAATTGGCAGCAGCAACTTGCAGAAAGCGCCCTGTGGCTTGCGCGCGCGTTCGGCATCTCCGCCGTCGCGCTGGCGGTGGTCACGCTGATCCTGACGCGCACCACGGTCTGGGGCAGGAAGTTCTGGCGGCTGGCCTGGCCGTATCTGACGCCCCGGCGCAGCTGGCGCCCCATGCTCACCCTGGCCTTGCTGCTGTTCCTGGCGATGTTCGCGGTGCGCATGACCGTGCTGTTTTCGTTCTGGTACAACGGCTTCTACAGTGCCTTGCAGGCGCTGGACCAGTCGGTCTTCTGGCACTTCCTGGGCATTTTCGCGGTGCTGGCTACCGTGCATGTGGTGCGCAGCCTGGCTGACAGCTACGTGGGCCAGGCCTTCGACATTCATTGGCGCGTGTGGTTGAACGAACGGCTGACGCGCGACTGGCTGGGCGCGGGCGCCTACTACCGCGGCCACTTCCTGGCTGAACCCGTCGACAACCCCGACCAACGCATCGAACAGGACATCGCGCAATTCGTGACCGGGTCGCGCACCCTGGCGATCGGCGCCATCAGCGCGATCGTGTCGCTGGTGGCCTTCACGGCGATCCTGTGGGGGTTGTCGGGTCCGCTGACGGTGGGCGGCGTGGAGATTCCGCGCGCCATGGTGTTCGTGGTCTATCTGTACGTCATCGTTGCGACGTGGCTGGCGTTCAAGATCGGCCGCCCGCTCATCAAGCTGAACTTCCTGTCCGAGCGTCTGACCGCCAACTTCCGTTATGCGCTGGTGCGACTGCGCGAGAACGCCGAAAACGTCGCGTTCTATCAGGGCGAGGAAGTGGAGCGGGCGACACTGTGGACGCGCTTCACGTCCTACATCGCCAATCTGTGGGCGCGCGTGTACCGGGGCCTGAAGTTCGACGGCTTCAACCTGTCGGTCAGCCAGATCGCGGTCGTGTTTCCGTTCATCCTGCAGGCGCCGCGCTTTTTCAGCGGGGCGATCAAGCTGGGCGATGTCATGCAGACCTCGCAGGCTTTCGGGCAGGTGCAGGAATCGCTGTCGTTCTTTCGCAGTTCCTACGACACGTTTGCCCAGTACCGCGCGACGCTGGATCGTCTGAATGGATTCCTGGATGCCAACGAGGCCGCGCGTGCGCTGCCGCAGGTGCAGACCCAGACGCTGCCTGATGGCCTGGCGATCGAGGGCCTGGATGTGTCGCGCCCGGATGGCGCCTGTCTGCTGGACAATCTGAATCTGCGTCTGCATCCTGGACAGGCGCTGCTGATCAAGGGGCCTTCGGGCAGCGGCAAGACCACCTTGCTGCGTGCGCTGGCAGGCCTGTGGCCTTATGCGCGCGGCGTGGTGCGGCGGCCGCAAGGCGCGTCCGCGCTGTTCCTGTCGCAACGTCCGTATCTGCCGCTGGGCGACCTGCGCGGCGCGGTGGCGTATCCGGGGCTGGCGCAACCGGCCGACGACGCCCGGCTGGCCGACGCGCTGCGGCAGGTCAACCTGGGGCATCTGGCCGGGCGGCTCGATGAAGTGCACGACTGGTCACGCGTGCTGTCGCTGGGCGAGCAGCAGCGCATTGCGTTTGCCCGCGTGCTGTACAACCGGCCCGCGCTGGTGTTTCTGGACGAGGCCACTTCGGCCACGGACGAAGGGCTGGAGCACATGCTGTACAGCCTGCTGCGCGAGGCCTTGCCGGACAGCATGCTGGTCAGCGTGGGCCATCGCAGCACGTTGGATGCGTTCCATACCCAACGGCTGGATCTGGACGGAACGGGACGCTGGCAGGTCGGGCCCATGCCCGCCCCGCGTCTCGGCGACGCGTTGCGGCGGGCGGCGGCTTAAAGGAGGAGGGGCCTCAGGTGCCGACGCGCAGGGGGCCGGTCAGCTTGCGCAGCGCGGCGATCACGCTTTGCGCCGTGATGCGGCCGGTCTTGGGATTGGCCGACGGGATGTTCTGGATTTCCATCGAGAACGAGGCGGAGTCGGACACGACCTCGACGCGGTGCAGGTTGCGATCGAGCGAGGGATCGGCCCAGATTTCCAGCGTGGTGCGATCCGGGCCGATGCCGGCCAGCGACACGCTGACCGCCACGTTGAGGTTGGCCGGAAAGCCCACGGCGGCCTCGCGCGGCGAGCCACGGAAGATGAGGCGCGGCTCGGTGATGCCTTCGATGTCGATGTTGTTGTCGGTGAGGTAGGGCGCGCCCAGCAGGCCGCGCACCGGCTTGCGGGTGATCATCGTGACGGAATGGATGACGCCTTCGGCAGCGGCAGTGATGGCGTCCAGCCCCAGAATGGCGCCCGACGGCACGATGACCTGGCCGCCGTGGTGGCGTGCGATGTCGATGAGGTCTTCGTGGCGCAGCAGCGCGCCCGAGCTGAGCACCACCATCTTCTTGCCGGCGCGCAGGACGGGTTCGGCGATGTTGCGGAACACGGCGGCGGGCGCGCATTCCACGACCACGTCGCAATGGTCGGCAAGGCCGTCGATGGTGGTGAAGGCGGGCGCGCCGTCTTTCCACGAGAAGGCGGGCGGGGCGCTGGGATCGCGCACGGCGACGGCGGCGAGCGTCAGGCCGGGCAGGCCGGCATCGAGGGATTGCGCCACGGCCTGGCCGATGGCGCCGAAGCCGGCGATGCCGACGCGGTAGCTGTTCATGGGTATCCGAAAAAGTTGGACCCGCGGCAGGACTGCGGGTGGTTCGGGAATGCGGCCGGCAGCGCGCCGCAAGGCTGCCGGCCACTGTAGCCACCGGCTGGCGACGCGTCAATGCGGGATGCCCGCAAGGCCGTGCCACCACGGCGGCCCCGCGCCCCACGCAAGCCGCCGGGGCTTTGCCCGCGCTATTGCAGCTTGATCCCCAGCTCCTTGATGAGCGGTCCCATCTCGGCGCGGTCGGCCTGGATTGTCGCGGCCAGTTCGTCGGGCGTGCTGCCGATGGGGATCATGCCCAGGGTCTGCATCTGGGCCTGCATGGCGGGATCCTTCAGGATGTCGCTGACCGCCTTCTGGATCTGCGCGACCCGGTCCTTCGGAATGCCGGCCGGCCCCATCAGGCCGATCCACGGCTGCGGCGCGTAGTCCAGGCCGGACTCCTTCAGTGTGGGCGTGTCCGGCAGACCGCCGAAGCGTTGCGGGCTGGTGATCGCCAGCGCGCGTAGCCGTCCGCTGTCGATCAATCCCTTGGAACTGGACGGCGCGTCCAGGCCCACGTCCAGCTGTCCGCCGATCAGGTCGTTCTGGGTCTTGCCGGACGATGACGAGGGAACGTACAGCGCCTTGATGCCCGCGCGCCGCGCCGTCTGCTCCCAGACTAGATGGAATGCGGTGCCGATCGAGAACGAACCCACGGTCAGGTTGCGAGTGCGGCTTTCGCGTACGAAGTCTTCCCACGTTTTGAGCGGGCTGTCCTTGGGCACGATGAAGATGAACGGCGTGCGCGCCACCAGTGAAATGGGTTGCAGGTCCTTTTGCGTGTCGAACGGCAGGCTATCGACGGCAAACGGCACGATGGTCACCGAAGAGGCGACCACCATGCCCAGCGTGTAGCCGTCAGGGGGGGACTTGACCAGCGCACCGGTGCTGATGATGCCCGAGGCGCCCGGCTTGTTCTCCACGACGACGGGCTGGCCCCAGGCTGCGCCCAGCTTGCTGGCCAGGACGCGCAGCATGACGTCGACCGGACCACCTGGCGGATTGGAAACGATGATCTTGACCGGCTTGTCGGGGTAGGCGGCGGTGGCGGCAAGCGGCAGCGCAAGCGCCAGCGCCAGGAGGGTCTGCTTGAACATGAAATTTCCCTTGTGTCGTTGGTGTGCGGGGCGCGGCGGCAGGGCCGGCGCCCGATGTGGCGTTTCGGGTTGCGTATCTGGTGGCGTTCCGTGCAACGTTGCGGGCGGCGTCGCGGGTTCAGGCCAGGATCTGCATGTGCGGCGCTTGCGGCCAGGCCGGCGCATCGCCACGGATGAAGGCCAGCCACGCTGCCTGCGTCTGGCGCGCAAGTTGCCCGGCGTGCAGGGCAGACAAGCCGGCCAGCATGGGCGCGCCGGCAAAGGCTTGCAGGGTGTCGAACACGAATGGCAGCTCGATGCAATGGCACGCGCCGAAGCGGTCCGTCGGCGCGACGTCAAAGCGCGCCAGCCAGGCGTCGCGGCCTTGCGCGATGGCGTGCGCGGCCCACTGCCGCGACGGTGCGCCGAATACGGCGTCGCCCATCTGCTGGCTGGCTGCGTCGGTGCCCTGGTCCGGAAAGGCGGCCATCTCGTCGCGCGTGTAGC
>JAEYVD010000476.1 GCA_023432075.1 Pseudomonadota bacterium
GCGAGAATCCCCGCCATTCCCTCCCCGATGAGGACGCACCGTGCAGCAGACCTTGCATCGACACCTGCCTTCCTTCTTCCGGTCGCACCTGGAATCCCTCTCCGGCGTCGGCCTCATGCTCGGCACGCTGTTCTTTGCCGCGGCGCTGACACCCACCCTCATTCCCCGAACGCACGTCACCCAGGGCGTGCTGGCGGGCGCATGCCTTGCGGCCGGGTATGGCCTGGGCGTGCTGTGGCATTGGCTGTGGACTTACCTGGAACTGCCCTCGCCGCATGGCCGCGCCGCGCGGGTCATCAACGCCGTCATCGGCCTCTTGTGCCTGGCGGTCGCGATCCTCTTTCTGGGCCGCGCCGCCGAATGGCAAAACACCATCCGCGCGCTGATGCAGATGGACCCCGTGACCAGCGCCCATCCCATCAAGGTCAGCTTGATCGCCCTGGCCACCTTTGCCGTGCTGCTGGCGCTGGCGCGGCTGTTCAAGCTGATCGCCCGCTACCTTGCCCGGCAGGTGCGGCGCGTCGTGCCGCGGCGCGTGGCCAACGTGACGGGCGCGCTCATCGCCATCCTGATCTTCTGGCTGCTGGCGACCGACGTATTCTTCCGCGGCGCGCTGCACGTGCTGGACGCGTCGTTCCGCGAATTCGACGCGCTGCTCGAGCCCGAACGCCCGCAGCCCACCGCGGACCTGAAGACGGGCGGCCCCGCCTCGTTGATCCGCTGGAACGAGCTGGGCCGCGCCGGCCGCGAATACATTGCCTCCGGCCCCACCGCCAGTGAAATCCAGACGCAGTCGGGACGGGAGGCGCTGGAGCCCATCCGCGTCTATGTCGGCCTGCGGGGCGCGGCCACCCCAGCGGCGCGCGCGCAGCTGGCGCTGGACGAGATGAAGCGCGTGGGCGCCTTTGACCGGTCGGTGCTGGTCGTGATCACGCCCACGGGCACGGGGTGGGTCGACCCCGCCGCCGCGGACTCGCTGGAATACCTGCTGAACGGCGACGTGGCCAGCGTGGCCATGCAGTATTCGTACCTGTCGAGCCCGCTGTCGCTGCTGGCGCAACCCGAATATGGCGCGGAAGCCGCGCGCGCCCTGTTCCAGGCGGTGTATGGGTACTGGACCACGCTGCCCAAGGATCGGCGGCCCCGGCTCTACCTGCATGGCCTGAGCCTGGGCGCGAAGAATTCCGCCGGGTCGGCCGAACTGTTCGAGATGATCGGCGACCCGATCCAGGGCGCGCTCTGGAGCGGCCCGCCCTTTGAAAGCCGCGTCTGGCGCACCATTACCGATGCCCGCAATCCCGGCTCGCCCGCCTGGCTGCCCGAACTGCGCGATGGCGCCTTCGTACGCTTCATGAACCAGAACGGTTCGCCGGTGCCGGCGGATGCGCCGTGGGGGCCGATGCGCGTCGTCTACCTGCAATACGCGAGCGACCCGGTCACGTTCTTCGACTATCGCGACCTGTATCGTCCGCCCGCGTGGATGAACGCACCGATGGGCCCGGACGTGTCGCCGGAACTGCGCTGGTATCCCGTGGTGACCATGCTGCAGCTTGCGCTGGACATGGCGGTGGGCACCGCGACGCCGATGGGGTATGGCCACGTCTACGCGCCGCAGCATTATGTCGACGCCTGGGTTGCCGTGACCGGCGTGTCCGGCTGGACGCCCGACGCCCTCGAAGGCCTGAAGGCCTATCTGCTGGAGCGGGCGCAAGCGGCAATGGAAGACGAAGACGGCGACGAAGGCGCGTACGAAGGACGCGGAGGATAGGCGCGGCAGGCGCAGCTCATGGATCACCCCCTGCAGCATCGATTGACGTCGCTTTTCTTTTCGCGCGATGACGCCTTGCGCAGCCGCAGCGTCAGCGCGCGCCTGCTGGCCGGCAGCCTGGACGTGCCCGCGCCGCCCCCGCGCCTCACGGCCGATTGGGACCGCGAGATCCGAACCCGGCTGGCGCTGGAGCCCGGCGACGTCGAGCAGATGCCACTGTCCCGTACCCGTGCGCGCTGGCCTGAGTTCGGCCTCTGCGTGCAAGCCATGCGCGACTGGACGCGCGCGCTGGGACTGGGCGACATCCTGGCGGCCAGCGACATGGCGCTCATGGCCTGCCGCGGCGCGCGCTACCACCACGACGGCAGCCAATACGGCGGCGCCGCGTTCTGCAATCTGTTCCTGTCCGACGACAAGGGCCTGGACGTGCACTTTCCCGGCACCGGGCACCGCATCCCGCTTACGCGCGGCGTCGCCATCGTCTTCGACACCTGCCAGCCCCACGCCGTGATTGCCCGCCACGCCAGCGGCTACGACCAAGCGGACTTCCCGGATGCGCGGGATCTGTCGCAACTTTTTCTGACCTGGGAGCTGCCCATCGAAGACCCCGCGGTTGCGCAGGCGCTGGGGATCGTCTTCGATGTCGATCCGGGGCTGGCGTCGCGGCTGGACGATGAAGCGGTGTGGGCGGGCGGCCGCCGCGTCAGCGTGGACGCCGAGCGCGGCCATTGGCAACCGGCGGCGC
>JAEYVD010000488.1 GCA_023432075.1 Pseudomonadota bacterium
GGCTCATGCTGCCCTTCATCGGCTGGATGGCGCTATACGGGCTGGCCATGATGTATTTCGTGCCGCGCCTGGGCAAGGTCGGCAAGGAACAGGCGCATGCCCGCTCGTCCATGACCGGCCGCGTCACCGACGCCTACACCAACATCACCACCGTCAAGCTCTTCTCGCACACCAACCGCGAGGCCCGCTTCGCGCGCGCCGCCATGGAAGACTTCAAGGAAACCGGCTACCGGCAGATGCGTCTGGTCAGCCAATTCGAGATCGTCAACCAGGCGTTGGTGTCGGCGCTGATCCTGGGCGCCGGCGGTTACGCGCTGTGGCTCTGGCATGGCAGCAAAATCGGCACCGGCGCCGTCGCCGCCGTCACTGCCATGGCGCTGCGGGTGAACGGCATGTAGCACTGGATCATGTGGCAGATGACCTCACTTTTCGAGAACATCGGCACCGTGCAGGACGGCATCGCCACCCTGACCCACGCACCCAAAGTCCAGGACGCGCCCAACGCGGCCACCCTGCGCGTCACGCGCGGCCAAGTTCAGTTCGACGACGTCTACTTCAACTACAACAATGAGCGCCAGGTCCTGGACGGCCTCACGCTCACCGTCCGCCCCGGCGAAAAGATCGGCCTGGTGGGCCGTTCGGGCGCGGGCAAATCCACGCTCATCAACCTGCTGCTGCGCTTCTACGATGTCGAACGCGGCCACATCCGCATCGACGGCCAAGACATCTCGCAGGTCACGCAGGACAGCCTGCGCAGCGCCATCGGCATGGTCACTCAGGACCCGTCCCTGCTCCACCGGTCCATCTGCGACAACATCGCCTACGGCCGCCCCGACGCCAGCCGCGAAGAGATCCGCGCCGCCGCGGCCCGTGCGCAGGCCGACGAATTCATCCAGCAGCTCAGCGATTCGCATGGCAACTCCGGCTACGACACGCTCGTCGGCGAACGTGGCGTCAAGCTCTCCGGCGGACAACGCCAGCGCATCGCGATCGCCCGCGTCATGCTCAAGAACGCACCCATCCTGCTGCTGGACGAAGCCACCAGCGCGCTCGACTCGGAAGTGGAAGCCGCCATCCAGGAAAGCCTGGACGAAGTCATGCAGGGCAAGACTGTCATCGCGATCGCGCACCGGCTATCGACGATTGCCGCCATGGACCGGCTGATCGTGATGGATCAAGGGCGCATCATCGAACAGGGCAGCCACGCGGAACTGCTGGCGATGAACGGCGTGTACGCGCGCTTGTGGCGTCATCAAAGCGGCGGTTTTCTGGCGGAAGAGCCAAGCGAACTCAGCCAGCAGCCGTGACCGGAGAAGTTTCGTTGCACTTTATTAGGGACGTAGCAACGGTCCGATCGGATAATGCCCGCGCCATTCGATAAGGATCTTTATGTTGAAGTTGAAAGCTGCCCTCCTCATCTCCGCACTCGGCACCGCCGCCGTCCTGCCCGCGCACGCGGCCTCCCAGCGCTCCGTCGATGCCCGCGAGTTCGACGTGGCCGGCGTCAAGACCGGCATGGACTTTGACGAAGCGCTCGCCGCTGCCGCCAAGAATTTCCACGTCGGCAAGAAAGACATCCGGATCGGCTACGCGACGAACAACCCCGTCACGAACACCAAGATGCCGATGAATTTCAGCTACGAGAAGGAGGGCGTCAACTTCATCGTCCACTTCGAACCGCGCGTGCCCGTCGACAAGCAGCGGCCGCTCGTGGTGTCCCAGATTCGTTATGAACTGCCCTGGACGCCGGCCAACAAGGACGCCATGGGCAAAGCGGCGCTGGAGAAGTACGGCCGCCAGTCCAACTACCCCAACGACCTGAACATGGAGTGGTGCGCAAAGCCCAGCTCCAATCCCGGCATGGGCTGCTCGACTGATATGACCCAGGCGGTATTGAAATACAGCGGCGTCAGCATTCACATGTACGACCCGGCATGGACGAAGGCGCGGATCGAATTTGTGGAGCGAAGCCAATCGAGAAAGCCGAGCTTCTGATGCGCTGCGTCAGGTGGAGGCCTGCCGCTACAAGAGTGTCACCACGGCGGCCGCCCCGGCAACGGCGGCTAGCCAAGCCCAGCGCGGTCCAGGAAAAAGGGCCTTGAGCAAGCTGCCCTGCTCCAATCGTGCGACATATTTGTCAATCCCGCGCTGGCACAAAGCTTCCATCTCCGCCAGAGCCTGGCGACGTGTCGCGTTACTGGCGGACGTACCGTCGGCCACGGCCGACTCAAACATTTCATCCAGATCCAGATCGGACAGGATGCCCTCTGCCGCCAGCCAGATCAGCGCGCCGCCCAGCGTCACGAAGGGCGCCTGCGACATCGCCTCCAGCCGCCGCAGCGCCGCGGCATGGTGATCAGCGCGAATGACGCCGTCGACGCGCAGGCGCTCAAGCAGCGGCAGGGGAGCCAACGTCATGTCGGCATGCCAAACAAAAGAAACGCACATTGGCGCAACATGGATTGAGCACTCCCCAGTAACGAAGTCGATGGATGGCCGCTTGCGGCAACAATGCCGGCTCGGATTCCGCTCATGACGGCGAAGACAAGGAACGCTTCACCATTGTTTTTCGACGTCGTTTTACCAGGCGCTATCAGCCCTTAGTGCCCTTCCTTGGCTGTCCGTTGATTGAGGTCAGGACAGACCTCAATTGCGCTAAACGCACCACATATTCGATATGGATCGATGGAAATTTTCCTACGCCTAGCCACGTGCCAGGTAGTCGAGAAGCCCCGAACAGCCAGGCTCAATCCCCAAGCCGCGCGGGAATCTGCGTCAAGAGCCAATCAATGAACACGCGCAGCCGGTGCGTGACATGGCGGTTGTGCGGGTACACCACATGAAAGGGATAGGGCTGCGGCCGCCACGGCTTCAGGATCTCGACGAGCGCGCCACTTCTCAACGCGGGTCCAGCCGCATACGTGAAGGTCTGCACGATACCTAGGCCCGCCAGCGCCGCCGCCAGATGCGCGTTGCTTTCGTTGACGCCGACGCGATGCTCGACCTTGATCTCTGTTTTCACGCCATCGCGTTCGAACCGGAACGGAAATGCGCGGCCATTTTGCGGCGACAGGTAGCTGACCAGTTTGTGGCCATTCTTCAACTCATCCGGATACGCTGGGGTGCCGAACTGCTTGAGGTATCCCGGCGTGGCGCACGTGATCAGGTCGGCTTTGCCGATCTGCCGCGCCACCAGCGATGAATCGTCAAGCGGACCGCCACGGATCACGCAATCCACGTTGTCGCTGATCAAATTGACCGCGCGATCCGACACGCCCAGGTCGATCCTGATGTCGGGATAACGCGCCAGGAAATCGGGGATTGCCGGGATCAGCACATCGCGCGCCGTGGATCCGCCCACGTCGATACGCAGATGGCCTTTGGGCTTTCCTTGCACGGCCTTGAACCCGCCGTCGATGTCTTCAAGATCGCGCACGATACGCAGCGTCTTCTCGTAGTACTCACGGCCCTCCGGCGTAACCGTCACGCGCCGGGTCGTCCGTTGCAGGAGGCGCACGCCAACGTGCGCCTCCAGGTCCTGCACCATCTTGCTGAGCGTGGCGTTCGGCATGTCCAGCGAATCTGCCGCCCGCGTAAAGCTGCCCGCCTCCACCACGCGGGCAAAGCCGCGAATCGCTGTCAATTGGTCCACGCCGCAGGTCTCCTCAAACGCGCCGATTATCCATAAATATGAATAGTTCTTTCAATCTTACCGGGCTTATTGGTTGTCGACGGCGGCATGGCGCAAGGGTGAGCGAACGCCGCGCCGAACCCCTGCAAGCGCCTCGACTTGCGATACATCGCTCCCTTGCCCGCCCACCTGGCCTATGCTGATCGCTCCGGCCCGAGGGGCCACCTTGCAGGAGGAGCAGTGCATGTTGGATCACATCACCATCCACGTGAGCGACTTCAAGCGCAGCCGCGCGTTCTACCAGCACGCGCTGGCGGCCTTGGGCTATGTGCCACGCAAGACATTCGAGACCGACATGGGCTTTGGCGCCAGCGACCCCGCCGATGCCGACAACCCGGGCGGCGAGTTCTGGATCCATGAAGGCACGCCCTGCACCCCGCGCGTGCATGTGGCCTTCCGCGCCCGCAGCCGGGACGAGGTCGACGCCTTCCACCGCGCCGCCTTGGCC
>JAEYVD010000495.1 GCA_023432075.1 Pseudomonadota bacterium
GCAAAGCACGCGGGCGAATCGAAGTGCGGCAGGCACAACCAGTCGATCGAGCCGTCCCGCGCGACCAGCGCCGCGGACAGCATGTTGCCGATGAGGCCGTAATCCTCGAGCGGTTTGGACATGCCGGCCCTCAACCCGCGCCGCGGAATTCGGGATACAGCGTCATGCCGCCATCCACGAAGAGCGTGGTGCCGGTGACGTAATCCGACGCATCGCCCGCCAGCCAGACGGCGGCCTGCGCAATGTCCTCGGGCTCGCCGATCCGGCCATAAGGGATGAGTTCCAGCAGCTTGGCCAGCGCCTGCGGCGTGTCCCACGCCGGCTGGTTGATCGCGGTGCGAATGGCGCCGGGCGCAATGGAGTTGACCCGGATCCGGTCCGGCGCCAGTTCCTGGGCCAGTGATTTCATCAGCAGCGAAATGCCGCCCTTGGAGGCGGCGTAGTTCACCTGAAACGCCCACGGGATCACTTCGTGGACCGAACTGATGAACAGGATGTTGCCCACGGACAGCTTCTGGCGGGCAGGATCCGGGGGCTGCGACTTGAAAGCCCGGGCCGCCGCGCGGGCGCAGAGGAAGTGCCCGGTCAGATTGACGTCGATCACCCGCTGCCAGTCCGCGAGCGTCATGTCGGCGATCGGCGACGGATGCTCGACGCCCGCGTTATTGACCAGGATGTCCACCCGGCCGAAATGCTGCACGGCCTGCTCGAACAGATGATCGACATCGGCTTCGCGGCTGATATCGGCGGCAGCCGCCACCGCCGTGCCGCCGCTGCGCTGAATCGATTCCACAACCGCCGCGCCGCGGGCCTGCGAATCCCCACCGGCCCGGTGGTTCACCACCACCCGCGCACCCGCTTGCGCGAGGCCGATTGCCACGGCGCGTCCGATACCCGAAGACGCGCCTGTCACCACGGCCACCCTGCCGTGTAGGTCAGTCGTGTGCTGCATGCCAGTCTCCTTGGCTGCCCGCCGGTGGCCGGCCGCCTGTGTAGAGGAATTCAGGGTAGTCCCGCGCGAGGGGCACGCGCAACCGGCCAGTGTCGGAGCGACGAACAGCAAGTGGCGTGCCTTACGGCCGTAGTTAAGGCAGAACTGAGGGCAGAACTCAGGGCAGAACTCAGGGCGGCATTGAATGCAACACCATAAGTTGCATAAGATGCCAGGGGCTTTTATCATGCAACTTATAAAGTATCGAAACTTCGCGTCTCAACGCGCTCCGGAGAATCCTTCATGCACTACGACGTCATCATCATCGGCGGCAGCTTTGCCGGCTTGTCCGCCGCCATGCAATTGGCGCGTGCCCGCCGGCAGGTGCTGCTGGTCGACGCCGCCCGGCCCCGCAACCGCTATGCCGCGCATGCGCACGGCTTTCTGGGGCAAGATGGCGTGCCGCCGCAAGAGATCGTGGCCAGCGCCCGCGCGCAGCTTGCCCGCTACCCCACGGTCTCGTTCCACGACGCCGAGGCCGTCCAGGCGCTGCCGCAGGACGGCGGCTTTGCCGTCGTCATGGCCAGCGGCGAGCAGGTGCGCGGCGCGCGGCTGATCCTGGCCACCGGCATGCGCGACGAACTGCCGCCGCTGCCCGGATTGCAGGCGCGCTGGGGCCAGACCGTGCTGCACTGCCCGTACTGCCACGGCTTCGAGGTGGCGGGCGAACCGCTGGGCGTGCTGGCCGCGCATCCGATGTCTGTCCACCAGGCGATGCTGCTGCCCGATTGGGGGCCGACCACCTACTTCACGCAGGGCCAGTTCGAACCGCCGCCCGAGGACGCCCGCCACCTGGCCGCGCGCGGCGTGCACGTGGAACGCACGCCCGTCGTGGCGCTGCTGGGCGACGCGCCAGCCCTGACGGGCGTCGTGCTGGCCGATGGCCGCGAGGCGCCGCTGCGCGCGCTGTTTGTCGCCAGCCGCGTCCACATGGCCAGCCCGCTGGCCGAACAGCTGGGCTGCGAATTCGATGAGGGACCGCTGGGACCCGTCATCCGCGTGGACGACATGAAGCAGACCAGCGTGCCCGGCGTGTTCGCCGCCGGCGACGCGTCCACCCCGATGTCCAATGCCACACTGGCCAGCGCCTCCGGCGTCATGGCGGGCGTTTGCGCGCACCGATCGCTGGTAATGGCATAACGTCACGCAGGCGAGGCCCCGGCCCGTGCATAATGGCGGGATTGCCGGCCCGCTCTCCGCATGGAGCACGGGCCGCATGTTCATCCGACCATGCATCCAGGAGCAGCCGTGCTGGATCCCATCCTCGCCGAACTTTCCAACACCCTGCCCGCCGCCAAGTCGGTCGAGCAGTTGACCCGCCCGCTACTGGACATGCTGGGCGCCGTAACCGGGCTTGAATCGACGTACCTCACCTCGATCGATCTGAAGGCCGATCTGCAACGCGTGCGCTACGCGCGCAACGTGGGGCACCTGCAAATTCCCGAAGGCCTGTCCGTGCCGTGGGACGACACGCTGTGCAAGCGGGCGCTGGACGAAGGCCGCATGAGCACCAGCGACGTCGCGCAGTGCTGGCCCGATTCGGACGCGGCCCGGCAGCTGGGCATACAGACGTATGTCAGCACGCCGGTGCGCGCTGATGATGGCGCCTTGTACGGAACGTTGTGCGCCGCCAGCGCCCGCAGCCACGAAATCAGCCCCGAGGCCGAAGCGGTGCTGAAGCTGTTTTCCAGCGTGATTGCCAGCTTCATCGAACGTGAAATGCTGGTTGAGCAGCTGCATGCCGCCAACGTGCAGCTCATGTCGTACGCGCTGACCGACACGCTGACGGGCCTGCCCAACCGGCGCGCGCTTTACGAAGCGCTGGACCGGCTGCTGGCGCGGGCCGTGCGCGAACAGGGCAGCGTGCTGGTCGGCGTCATCGACCTGGACGGATTCAAAAGCATCAACGACACGTACGGCCACCAGGCCGGCGACACCTTTCTGCAGGAAGTCTCGCGGCGCATGGCCGCGGCGCTGCGCGGATCGGACATGCTGGGACGCGTCGGCGGTGACGAATTCGTTCTGATCGGGCCCGGCCCAGCGCTCATCCGCAAACGGTCCGACGCGGGCGGCGTGGCGCAGCAGGCCGAGGCCGAAGAAGCGGCGCGCGCCATGGAAGAACGCATCCTGGCCGCCACGATGGGGCGCTATCCATTGGGCGATGCCACGGTGGCCTACGAGGGCGCAAGCGCCGGCGTGGTAGCGTTGGATCCGGCCGGGCTGGACGCCGAAGCCGCGGTCCAACTGGCCGATTCTCGGATGTATGAAATCAAGCAAGCGCGCCGCGCGGCGCGCCCCATTCACTGATCGACCGCGCGGGGCATCGGCCCTCGATGCCCCGGCGCGCGATCACACGTCGACGCGGCCGCGCGCCTATTGCAGCTGCGCCTTGAAGAACGCCGCCACGCGCGCGTTCAAGTCCTGGTGGAATGCGGTGCGGTCAAAGCCTGCCTCATCACGGCAGATGCCGGGCGATGCCTCGGCCTGTTCGGCGCCGCACGGCGCCAGGAATGCGAAATGTCCCGCGCCGGCGGCCACCTGGTAGTCGGGCGCGGCGCCCAGGCCCTCGCGCACCGCTTGAACGCTGGCGGGACTGACGCCATCGCCGCCCTGCGCCGAGGCCCAAAGCTGGATCGGCAGCGACACGCGCTTGAGCGCGTCGCCCGGAAAGACATTGAGCGGATCGGCAATGACCGCCGCCTTGATGCGCGCGTCCTGCGGATACGGTTGCTGCGGCACCCGGCCCGCCGCGATGTCGCGGCACATGGGCAACGACGCCTGGTCGGCGCAGATTGCCAGTCCCGCCGCCAGGTCCGGCGCCGCGCCCGCCAGCACCAGGCCCGTATAACCGCCCCTTGAAAAGCCGAAGAAGCCGACCTTTCCGGCATCAAGGCTGGCCTTGTCCGGCCACGCGCCCGTCATGTAGTCGAGGAGCCTGCGTATTTCCCGTGGCCGGGTGGAGAAGATCGACAGGTATCCCTGGCGCGACTTGTCCTGCGCGTTGTCACCCACATGGTTGATCGCCGCCACCACGAAGCCCGCATCGGCCAGCGCGGCGGCGGTGTCATGGTGGCTGAGATACGAGCCCGCCGATCCATGCGACATGACGATCAGCGGATAACGGCCTTCTGCCAGCTTGCAGCCCTGCACCCCCTGTATAGCCACGCGGCCCACCTTGATCTCGCGCGCGGGGTCGGCGCACGGCGTCCAGATGGCGCCTTGCAGGCCGGGACCGCTCTGGTCCATGGGCAGGTTCAGGCGTTGAAAACCGGCGGCGTGCGCCATGCCGGCGGACAGGGCCAGCGCGGCAGAAACCAAGGAGACGGCGAGCTTGGAAATGGGCATGCGGGACAGGATGTGGAGAGACGCGCGGCGCGCGGATGGCGAGATTGTGACATGCGCGATTGCCCGGCGGCGCGAGGACCGGGCCTGCAAAAAAGAACGCCACAGGCAGGCTGTGGCGTTCATGCGTTGACGGCAAGTCAGGCGCTTATCTCACCTTCCCCGCCTTCCACGCCGACAGCAGCTGCTCATAGGGAATCGTCTCGCCCTTGGGCTTTTCATTGGCCAGCTTCTTCCAGGGCGCGTGCTGGTCGGACAGCCACTTGCTGGGATCGCTCTTGGGATTGAGCTTGGGCGCGCATTGGGCCATCCCGGCCCGTTCAAGCCGCGCCATCACCTGATCCATTTCGTTTGCCAGATTGTCCATGGCCGCCTGCGGGGTCTTTTCGCCCGTGACCGCCGTGGCGACGTTCTTCCACCACAGCTGCGCCAGCTTCGGATAATCCGGTACATTGGTGCCGGTCGGCGTCCACGCCACGCGCGCCGGGCTGCGGTAGAACTCGATCAGGCCGCCGTAGTTGGCCGCGTTCTTGGTGAAGAATTCGCTGTTGATGTCGCTGTCGCGGATGAACGTCAGGCCCGTGATCGACTTTTTCAGCGACACCGACTTGGACGTGACGAACTGCGCATACAGCCACGCGGCCGCCATCTTGTCGGGATTGGTGGACTTGAAGAACGTCCACGACCCCACGTCCTGGTACCCGTTCTGCATGCCGTCCTTCCAGTACGGACCATAGGGCGACGGCGCCATGCGCCACTTCGGCGTGCCGTCGTCGTTCACGACGGGCAGGCCCTTCTTGGTCATGTCGGCGGTAAAGGCCGTGTACCAGAAGATCTGCTGCGCGATCTGCCCCTGCGCCGGCACGGGCCCCGCCTCCGAGAAGGTCATGCCCATGGCCTGCTGCGGCGCGAACTTCTTCATCCAGTCGATGTACTTGGTCAGCGCGTACACGGCGGCCGGGCTGTTGGTGGCCCCGCCGCGCGAGACCGACGCGCCGACCGGCGTGCATTTGTCGTCGGCGACGCGGATGCCCCACTCGTCCACCGGCATGCCGTTGGGCAGTCCCTTGTCGGCCGCGCCCGCCATGGACAGCCACGCATCGGTGAAGCGCCAGCCCAGCGACGGGTCTTTCTTGCCATAGTCCATGTGGCCGTAGACGCGCTTGCCGTCGATCTCCTTGACGTCGTTGGAGAAGAACGTGGCGATGTCTTCGTACGCGGACCAGTTGGTGGGCACGCCCAGCTCATAGCCGTACTTGGCCTTGAATTTTTCCTTCAGGTCCGGGCGGGCGAACCAGTCGGCGCGGAACCAGTACACGTTGGCGAACTGCTGGTCCGGCAACTGGTACAGCTTGCCGTCGGGCGCCGTCGTGAACTTGGTGCCGATGAAATCCTTCAGGTCCAATCCGGGATTGGTCCATTCCTTGCCCGCCCCGGCCATGTAGTCGGACAGCGGCAGGATGGCGCCATAGCGGTAGTGCGTGCCGATCAGGTCGGAATCGGAGATCCAGCCGTCGTAGATGGACTTGCCGGACTGCATGGACGTCTGCAGCTTTTCGACGACGTCGCCTTCCTGGATGAGGTCGTGGTTGACCTTGATGCCGGTGATGTCGGCAAAAGCCTTGGCCAGCACCTTGGATTCGTACTCGTGCGTGGTGATGGTTTCGGACACCACGCTGACCTCATTGATGCCCTTGGCCTTGAGCTTGGCCGCGGCATCGATGAACCATTTCATTTCGGCCATCTGCTGTTCCTTGGACAGCGACGACGGCTGAAACTCCGAATCGACCCACTTCTTCGCCTCCGGCTCGCCGGCCCAAGCCCCTGACGTTCCGATCAGGGCGATAGCGGCCGCCATGGCGTGCATGCGCAATTTCATGACCTGTCTCCTCGATAAGTCTTCCCCTATCGTGCTGCGGACCGCTGGCCGGGGAAGACGCTGGCCGATAGTCCTTTACCTGACTGCCCGAAACCAACGAAGGGTCTGGCGCCCTTCTCTCACCCTTTTTTCATGATGAAGGCCAGCAGCAGCATGGACAGCACGAAGCTGATCCACACCGACGGCGGCTGATCCAGCGAAAACCACTCGGCCGCCTTCTGGCCAAACCCCAGGAACGCCAGGTTCAACCATGCCGCGGCCATCAGGCCGATGAACAGCCGGTCGCCGCGCGTGGTGCGCAGGGGCAGAAAGCCCTTGCGCTCCTGCGTGGGCGACTTCAATTCCCAGATCGTCATGCCGACCAGCATCAGGACGATGCAGCTGAAGAACACGGCGACCGGGGTGGTCCACACCATCCAGCTGAACATGGCTGCGCCCTCCTGTTGTCCAGATGCCTACACGCGGCCCATCGCGAAGCCCTTCGCGATGTAGTGCCGCACGAACCAGATGACGATGCCGCCGGGCACGATGGTCAGCACGCCGGCCGCGGCCAGCACGCCCCAATCCATGCCGGAGGCCGACACGGTGCGCGTCATGGTCGCGACGATGGGCTTGGCATTGACCGAGGTCAGCGTGCGCGCCAGCAGCAGTTCCACCCAACTGAACATGAAGCAGAAAAACGCCGCCACGCCGACGCCCGACTTGATGAGCGGCAGGAAGATCGTCAGGAAAAAGCGCGGGAACGAATAGCCGTCCACATAGGCGGTCTCGTCGATCTCGCGCGGCACGCCCGACATGAAACCTTCCAGGATCCACACCGCCAACGGCACGTTGAAGACCAGGTGCGCCAACGCCACGGCCAGGTGCGTGTCCATCAAACCGAACGAGCTGTAGAGCTGAAAGAACGGCAAGAGGAACACGGCGGGCGGCGTCATGCGGTTGGTGAGCAGCCAGAAGAACACGTGCTTGTCGCCGATGAAGCGGTAGCGCGAAAACGCGTAGGCGGCCGGCAGCGCCACGCCCAGCGAGACGACCGTGTTGATGACGACGTAGATCAGCGAATTGATGTAGCCCGAATACCAGGCCGGGTCCGTAAAGATGGTGCGGTAGTGCTCGAAGGTGAAGTCGCGCGGCCAGAGCGTCAGCGTGCTGACGATCTCGGTGTTGGACTTGAACGACATGTTCAGCATCCAGTACAGCGGCAGGATCGCGAACACCAGGTACAGCGTCAGGAAGGCGCCGCGCCACCAGGAGGATTTATCACGCATTTGCCCGCTCCTCGTCGAAGCCGCCCGTGGTGCCCGCGCGCTGCATCCAGTTGTAGAGGATGAAGCACAGCAGCAGGATGATCAGGAAATAGATGATCGAAAACGCCGCCGCCGGGCCCAGGTCGAACTGGCCCACGGCCTTCTGCGTCAGGTATTGCGACAGGAAGGTGGTGGCGTTGCCCGGGCCGCCGCCGGTCAGCACGAAGGGCTCGGTGTAGATCATGAAGCTGTCCATGAAGCGCAGCAGCACCGCGATGATCAGGACGCCGCGCATCTTCGGCAGTTGGATGTAGCGGAACACCGCCCACTTCGACGCGCCGTCGATCTTGGCCGCCTGATAGAAGGCCGGCGGGATCGACTGCAGGCCGGCGTAGCACAGCAGCGCCACCAGGCTGGTCCAGTGCCAGACGTCCATGACCAGCACGGTCAGCCAGGCGTCCAGCGGGTTGTTGGTATAGTTGTAGTCGATGCCGATGGCGCGGAAGGTGGCGCCCAGCAGGCCGATGTCGCCGCGGCCGAAGATCTGCCAGATGGTGCCGACCACGTTGAACGGGATCAGCAGCGGCAGGGCCAGCAGAACCAGCGTCAGCGACGTCTTGGCGCTGCGGCCGCCGGGCATGCTGAGCGCGATCAGGATGCCGAGAGGGATCTCGATCGCCAGCACCGCCAGCGAATAGATGATCTGGCGGATCAGCGCGTCGTGCAGCCGTTCGTCGGCCAGCACCGCCTCGAACCACTCGGTGCCGACGAAGAAGGTCTGGCCGGGGCCGAAGATCTCCTGCACCGAATAATTGACCACCGTCATCAGCGGGATAACCGCGCTGAAGGCGACGATCATAAAGACCGGGATGATGAGGAACCAAGCCCGGTTGTCCTGGACCTTATCCATGGCTCGCGCCTCCTTCAACCGACCAGATGGCTGTCGCGGTAGAGCTTCGTCCACCGGGTGGGGAAACGGATGGCGGCGTCCAGCGCCGGGATTTCCTGCTCCTCGCTCAGCCGGGCCTTCAGCGTGTGGCTGCCCAGCCGCACCGTCGCCAGCTTGGAGGTGCCGAGGTCGTCGACGCCGGTGACCTGAACCGGGATGGCGCCGGCACTGCCGCTGCGGGTCAGCTCCAGGAACTCCGGCCGGATGCCCAGCTCGAACTTGCCGCCGCCTCTGGAGCCGAAGGCAGGAACCGCACGGTCGGGGAGCGGGATGGAAATCCCATCCACCAGCGCGTGGTCGCCGCCCAGCGTGCAGGGCATCAGGTTGATGCCGGGGCTGCCGATGAAATAGCCGACGAAGGTGTGCTGCGGATTCTCGAACAGCTCCTGCGGCGTGCCGAGCTGGACCATGGCCCCTTCGTACATCACCGCGACCTTGTCGGCGAAGGTCAGCGCCTCCACCTGGTCATGGGTCACGTAGATCATGGTCAGGCGGTATTCCTCGTGGATCTGGCGCAGCTTGCGGCGCAGGATCCACTTGGTGTGCGGGTCGATGACGGTCAGCGGCTCGTCGAACAGGATGGCCGCCACGTCGGAGCGCACGAGGCCCCGGCCCATGGAGATCTTCTGCTTGGCATCGGGCGTCAGCCGCTTCGCGCGCCTCTTCAGGTCGGCGGTCAGGTCCAGCGCCTCCGCCACCTGCCGCACGCGGCGGTCGACATCGGCGGCCGGAACCTTGCGGTTGCGCAGGGGGAAGGCGAGGTTCTCGTACACCGTCATGGTGTCGTAGATGACCGGGAACTGGAACACCTGGGCGATGTTGCGCTGCTGCGGCGTGGCGCGCGTCATGTCCTGGCCGTCGAAGCGCACCGTGCCCTGGGAGGGCACCAGCAGGCCCGACATGATGTTGAGCAGGGTGGTCTTGCCACAGCCCGACGGGCCCAGCAGCGCGTAGGCGCCGCCGTCCTCGAAGGTCATCGACAGCGGCAGCAGGGCGTAGTCGCTGTCGGCCTTCGGCCGGGGCTTGTAGGCATGGGCCAGGTCGAGTTCGATGCGGGCCATCTCAGCGCCCTCCCGGTCGTTGCGGCGCGAGCAGCAGCTCGCCGCGGGCGTCGAAGACATGCACCTGCGCCGGGCTGGCATGCAGGGTGATGGGCGCACCCAGGTCGAAGTCGTGCACCCCGGTGAGCTGGGCCACCAGTTCCCCCACCGCGGTCTGCACGTGGACGAAGGTGTCGGAGCCCGAGATCTCGGCCAGTTCCACCGTGCCCGGCAGGGCCACGTCGCCCGGGCGCGGGGCCACGCGC
>JAEYVD010000587.1 GCA_023432075.1 Pseudomonadota bacterium
GGGCGACAACGTGACGATGACCGTCAAGCTGCTGGCCCCGATCGCCATGGAAGAAGGTCTGCGTTTCGCCATCCGTGAAGGCGGTCGTACCGTCGGCGCCGGCGTCGTCGCCAAGATCCTGAAGTAAGCAATACCCGGATGGGTAGGGTGGGCATTCATGCCCCTCTATCCATCTTTGCTGTAAAAGTAGTACTATGTATGGTTCCGCGAGCCGATGCAGGGCGGAACAAGATTTTGATGTGTTTAGGGGCATAGCTCAATTGGCAGAGCGTCGGTCTCCAAAACCGAAGGTTGTAGGTTCGATTCCTACTGCCCCTGCCACCGCCAGGATAAACCCGCGGGAGATCATCGCGAGTTACGCATTCACGGCGGCTCGCGTCGCAATATGTCTAATACCAGCGTAGAAACCGTAACCAGTACCGCCGACCGGGTCAAGCTCGGGCTGGCGGTTCTCGTCGTTATTGCTGGCATCGTCGGGTTCTCCGTGCTTAGCGCGCAGCCGATGCCCGCTCGGATCGGTGTGTTCGTCGGCGGCCTCGTGATCGCAGCCGTGATCGCCTGGTTCAGCGAACCCGGTCGCCGTACCCTGAGCTTTGCCAGCGAGTCCTACAACGAAGTCAAGCGTGTCGCATGGCCCACCCGCAAGGAAACGACCCAGATGACGGGTATCGTTTTTGCCTTCGTGGCGGTCATGGGCATTTTCATGTGGGTGCTCGACAAGGGCATCGAATGGATTCTCTACGGCCTGCTGCTGGGCTGGAAATAAGGACGGCAAATGAGTAAGCGTTGGTATGTCGTCCATGTGTACTCCGGCATGGAAAAAAGCGTACACAAGGCCCTGAATGAGCGCATCGAGCGCGCGGGCCTGCAAACGTCTTTTGGCCGTATCCTTGTGCCCTCCGAAGAAGTCGTCGAGGTCAAGGGTGGTCAGAAGTCGATCACCGAGCGCCGCATTTTCCCCGGTTATGTCCTGGTTGAAATGGACCTGACCGACGAAACGTGGCACCTGGTCAAGAACACCAACCGAGTCACCGGCTTTTTGGGCGGCTCGGGCAATCGTCCGACCCCGATTTCCGAAAAGGAAGTCGAAAAGATCCTCTCCCAAATGGAAGAGGGCGTCGAGAAACCCCGCCCCAAGATCCTGTTCGAAGTGGGCGAGATGGTTCGGGTCAAGGAAGGTCCGTTTGCGGACTTCAACGGCAACGTCGAAGAAGTCAACTACGAAAAGAGCAAGGTGCGTGTGTCCGTCACCATTTTTGGTCGCGCCACGCCCGTCGAGCTCGATTTCAGCCAGGTCGAAAAGACCTGAATTTAACCCCCGGGGAGCCCTGTCCATATCGGCCAGGGCGATATCACCCGCAAGGAGCAAAGCATGGCGAAGAAGATCGTCGGCTTTATCAAGCTGCAAGTACCGGCTGGTAAGGCTAACCCCTCCCCCCCGATTGGCCCGGCCCGGGGTCAGCGTGGCCTGAACATCATGGAATTCTGCAAGGCGTTCAACGCCAAGACCCAAGGCATGGAGCCTGGTCTGCCGATTCCGGTGGTGATCACCGCTTTCGCCGACAAGAGCTTCACCTTCATCATGAAGACCCCGCCCGCGACGGTCCTCATCAAGAAGGCCGCCGGCGTGCAAAAGGGTTCGGCCAAGCCGCATACCGACAAGGTCGGCACGCTGACCCGCGCGCAAGCTGAAGAAATCGCCAAGGCCAAGGGTCCCGACCTGACCGCCGCCGATCTGGAAGCCGCAGTGCGCACGATCGCTGGCAGCGCCCGCAGCATGGGCATCACGGTTGAGGGGATCTAATCATGGCAAAGTTGTCCAAGCGCGCCGCCGCTATTGCACAAAAGATCGACCGCACCAAGCTGTACCCGGTCGCTGAAGCCCTGACCCTGGTCAAGGAAACCGCCGTCGCCAAGTTCAATGAATCCATTGACGTGGCCGTGCAACTCGGCATCGACCCGAAGAAGTCGGACCAACT
The DNA here is from genome assembly GCA_023432075.1 of Pseudomonadota bacterium. Taxonomy (GTDB): domain Bacteria; phylum Pseudomonadota; class Gammaproteobacteria; order Burkholderiales; family Burkholderiaceae_B; genus Achromobacter. The sequence continues at coordinate 1,980 of JAEYVD010000587.1, forward strand.
GGTCCGCGGTTCGGTCGTGCTGCCCGCCGGCACCGGCAAGTCGGTCCGCGTCGCCGTGTTCGCCCAAGGCGACAAGGCTGAAGCCGCCAAGGCCGCTGGCGCCGACATCGTTGGTCTGGACGACCTGGCCGACAGCATCAAGGCCGGTCAAATGGACTTTGACGTTGTCATCGCCTCGCCCGACACGATGCGTGTCGTCGGCGCCCTGGGTCAGATCCTGGGCCCGCGCGGCCTGATGCCGAACCCGAAGGTCGGCACCGTGACCCCCGACGTCGCGACCGCTGTGAAGAACGCCAAGGCCGGTCAGGTTCAGTACCGTACCGACAAGGCTGGCATCATCCACGCAACGATCGGCCGTGCGTCGTTCGGCGTGGAACAGCTGCAAACCAACCTGGCCGCTCTGGTCGACGCCCTGCAAAAGGCTCGTCCCGCAGCTGCCAAGGGCATTTACCTGCGCAAGCTCGCCGTTTCGTCCACGATGGGCGGCGGAGCGCGTGTGGAAATTGCCTCGCTGTCGGCTTCCAACTAAGCCAACAGCAGTAAACGTACTTTGGGCTGCATCCGGACCCCTCCGGATGTTGCTGTCAAAGACCGCTGGAGCAGGGCAGTGGAAGGAATCTACCTTCCGCAAGGAAAGCAGCATCGCCGCTGCCCCGCTTAATCCCGGAGCTCACCTAGTCCGGATCCAGCGTAGACGGCGTCCCCAGGAAGAATTCTTTACCCGAAGAACTCGTCCAGGCGCCGCATTCGGTTGACGCGCAAGGCTCCGGCCCCAGGCGTCTTTTGATGGAGTGTTCAAACCGTGAGTCTCAATCGTCAAGAGAAAGCGGTGGTAATCGAGGAAGTCTCGGCGGAAGTCGCCAAGGCCCAATCGATTGTTATCGCTGAGTACCGTGGTCTGGACGTCGCCTCTGTCACCGTACTGCGCAAAACTGCGCGTGAATCGGGCGTGTATCTGCGTGTTCTGAAGAACTCGCTGGCCCGTCGTGCTGTTGCCGGCACGGCTTTCGAGCCGTTGGCTGAGCAACTGACCGGTCCGCTGATCTATGGCATCAGCACTGATCCGGTTTCGGCGGCCAAGGTCATTGCTGGTTTCGCGAAAAGCAACGATAAGCTGGTCATCAAGGCGGGCGCTCTGCCCAACAACTTGCTGAACCAAGAAGGCGTGAAGGCTCTGGCCACCATGCCCTCGCGCGAAGAGTTGCTGTCGAAACTGCTTGGCACCATGCAAGCCCCCATCGCGCAATTCGTGCGTACGCTCAACGAAGTTCCGACCAAGTTCGCCCGTGGCCTCGCTGCCGTGCGCGACCAGAAGGCAGCGGCCTAATCGCCCTGTTGTCCGGAATTCGCTGAACGACGAAGCGACACCCAAACCCTGGCATTACCAAAATATTTGGAGTTCTGAAAAATGGCACTTAACAAAGCTGAAATCCTTGACGCCATCGCTGGCATGACCGTGCTCGAGCTGTCCGAGCTGATCAAGGAAATGGAAGAGAAGTTCGGCGTGTCGGCTGCTGCCGCTGCCGTCGCTGTCGCTGCTCCCGCCGCTGGTGGCGCTGCCGCCGCTGCTGAAGAGCAAACCGAGTTCACCGTCGTCCTGCAAGAAGCCGGCGCGAACAAGGTCAGCGTCATCAAGGCCGTGCGCGAGCTGACCGGTCTGGGTCTGAAGGAAGCCAAGGACCTGGTCGACGGCGCTCCGAAGCCCGTCAAGGAAGCTGTGGCCAAGGCTGACGCCGAAGCCGCCAAGAAGAAGCTGGAAGAAGCTGGCGCCAAGGTCGAAGTCAAGTAAGACCTGCGTCAACTGCCCGGGGACAGCACAGTTTGCAGTCCCCGGGCTTTTGCGTTTCCAGGAAACCCCTACTGGGGGTATGCCCATTCAGTGGGGTTTCCTGGAGTCGTATCACCTGGGGCCGTGGTTGACGGCCCATGCAACCTCGAGTCGGAGTGCTCATGCCTTACTCGTACACCGAAAAAAAGCGCATCCGCAAAAGCTTCGCCAAGCGTGAAGACGTTCAAAACGTTCCCTTCCTTTTGGCGACTCAGCTTCAATCCTACCTAACTTTCCTGCAGGCGGATACCGCCCCGTCCGAACGCGTAGCCGACGGTTTGCAGGCGGCGTTCTCGTCGATTTTCCCGATCGTTAGTCACAACGGTATGGCGCGCTTGGAGTTCGTGAGCTACGTGCTCGGCGAACCGGTGTTCGATGTCAAGGAATGTCAGCAACGTGGCCTGACCTATGCCTCGCCCCTGCGAGCCAAGGTCCGCCTGGTGCTGCTTGACCGCGAAGTCAGCAAGCCCACCGTGAAGGAAGTGAAGGAACAGGAAGTCTACATGGGCGAAATTCCGCTCATGACGGGCACGGGTTCCTTCGTCATCAACGGCACGGAGCGTGTCATCGTTTCGCAGCTGCACCGCTCGCCTGGCGTGTTCTTCGAACACGACCGCGGCAAGACGCACAGCTCCGGCAAGCTCCTGTTCTCGGCCCGCGTGATTCCTTACCGCGGCTCGTGGCTGGACTTCGAATTCGACCCGAAGGACGTCCTGTTCTTCCGCGTCGACCGCCGCCGCAAGATGCCTGTCACGATCCTGTGCAAGGCCATCGGCATGACGCCGGAAACCATCCTGGCCAACTTCTTCGACTTCGACAACTTCGAACTGAAGAGCGAAGGCGCGATGATGGAATTCGTGCCTGAGCGTTGGAAGGGCGAAATGGCCCGTTTCGACATCGCCGACCGTTCGGGCAAGGTGATCGTCGAGAAGGACAAGCGCATCAACGCCAAGCACCTGCGCGACCTGGCTGCCGGCGGCATCCAGCGCATCTCCGTGCCGGAAGATTTCCTGTACGGCCGGGTGCTGGCCAAGAACATCGTTGACGAAGATACCGGCGAAGTCATTGCCAACGCCAACGACGAGATCACGGAAAGCGTGCTGGGCGCCCTGCGCGCCGCGAACGTGCACGAGTTCCAGGCGCTCTACACGAACGACCTGGACCGCGGTCCGTACATCTCGCAGACGCTGCGCACCGATGAAACCGCCGACCAGATGGCCGCGCGCGTTGCCATCTACCGCATGATGCGTCCTGGCGAGCCGCCCACCGAAGAAGCGGTGGAAGCGCTGTTCCAGCGTCTGTTCTACAGCGAAGAGACGTACGACCTGTCGCGCGTCGGCCGCATGAAGGTCAACAGCCGTCTGGGCCGTGGTGAAGACATCACCGGCCCGATGACGCTGACCAACGAAGACATCCTTGAAACCATCAAGGTGCTGGTTGAGCTGCGTAACGGCCGTGGCCAGATCGACGATATCGATCACTTGGGCAACCGCCGCGTGCGTTGCGTGGGCGAACTGGCCGAAAACCAGTTCCGCGCCGGTCTCGTGCGCGTCGAGCGCGCCGTCAAGGAACGTCTGGGCCAGGCCGAGACGGAAAACCTGATGCCGCACGACCTGATCAACTCCAAGCCGATCTCGGCTGCCATCAAGGAGTTCTTCGGTTCGAGCCAGCTCTCGCAGTTCATGGACCAGACCAACCCGCTGTCGGAAATCACGCACAAGCGTCGTGTTTCCGCACTGGGCCCGGGCGGTCTGACCCGCGAGCGCGCCGGCTTTGAAGTCCGCGACGTGCACCCGACCCACTACGGCCGCGTCTGCCCGATCGAAACGCCGGAAGGCCCGAACATCGGTCTGATCAACTCCATGGCGCTGTACGCTCGCTTGAACGAGTACGGCTTCCTGGAAACGCCTTACCGCAAGATCGTCGACGGCCGCGTCAGCGACCAGATCGACTACCTGTCGGCCATCGAAGAAAGCCACTACGTCATCGCGCAGGCCAACGCCGCGCTCGACGAAGAAGGCCGTTTCGTGGACGACCTGGTCGCCTGCCGTGAAGCTGGCGAAACGATGCTGACCGCCCCGGTCAACGTGCACTACATGGACGTTGCCCCGTCGCAGATCGTGTCGGTCGCTGCCTCGCTGATTCCGTTCCTGGAACACGACGACGCGAACCGCGCACTGATGGGCGCCAACATGCAACGTCAGGCCGTGCCTTGCCTGCGTCCGGAAAAGCCGGTCGTGGGTACGGGTATCGAGCGCACCGTGGCCGTTGACTCGGGCACCACCGTGCAGGCGCTGCGTGGCGGTCTGGTCGACCACGTCGATGCCGAGCGCGTCGTGATTCGCGTGAACGACGAAGAAAACGTCGCCGGCGAAGTGGGCGTCGACATCTACAACCTGATCAAGTACACGCGTTCCAACCAGAACACGAACATCAACCAGCGTCCGATCGTCAAGCGTGGCGACCGCGTTGCCAAGGGCGACGTGCTGGCTGACGGCGCATCGACCGACCTGGGCGAACTCGCCCTGGGTCAGAACATGCTGATCGCGTTCATGCCCTGGAACGGCTACAACTTCGAAGACTCGATCCTGATCTCCGAAAAGGTCGTGGCGGATGACCGCTACACCTCGGTGCACATCGAGGAACTGACCGTTGTCGCCCGCGATACGAAGCTCGGACCGGAAGAAATCACCCGCGACATCAGCAACCTGGCTGAAACGCAGTTGAACCGTCTGGACGATTCCGGCATCACCTACATCGGCGCCGAAGTCAGCGCCGACGACGTGCTGGTCGGCAAGGTCACGCCCAAGGGCGAAACCCAGCTGACGCCGGAAGAAAAGCTGCTGCGCGCCATCTTCGGTGAAAAGGCGTCCGACGTTAAGGACACCTCGCTGCGCGTGCCCTCGGGCATGACCGGCACCGTGATCGACGTGCAGGTGTTCACGCGTGAAGGCATCGTGCGCGACAAGCGCGCCCAGTCCATCATCGACGATGAACTGCGCCGCTATCGCCAGGACCTGAACGACCAGCTGCGCATCGTTGAAAACGACCAGTTCGATCGTATCGAAAAGATGCTGATCAACAAGACCGTCAACGGCGGCCCGCGCAAGCTGGCCAAGGGCGCGACGATCACCAAGGCCTACCTGGCCGATCTGGATCGCTGGCAGTGGTTCGACATCCGCCTGGCCGATGAGCCGCACGCCGTTGTGCTGGAACAGGCCAAGGAATCGCTCGAGCAGAAGCGTCACCAGTTCGATCTGGCCTTCGAAGAGAAGCGCAAGAAGCTGACGCAGGGCGACGAGCTGCCCCCGGGCGTGCTGAAGATGATCAAGGTCTACCTGGCCGTGAAGCGTCGTCTGCAGCCTGGCGACAAGATGGCAGGCCGTCACGGCAACAAGGGCGTCGTGTCGCGCATCACCCCGGTGGAAGACATGCCCCACATGGCTGACGGCACGCCGGCCGACATCGTTCTGAACCCGCTGGGCGTGCCCTCGCGGATGAACGTCGG
>JAEYVD010000614.1 GCA_023432075.1 Pseudomonadota bacterium
TGATCGACCTGACCAACCTGGCCATCGACACGAACGTGGACTTCCCCGAGCTGCACGCCATGCGTGGCCGCGCCGCCGACGCGCTGGGCGACAAGAAGACGGCCATGCGCCATCTGGAAGTGGCCGCAGCCGGCGAGACCGCGCCGTTCAGCACCAAGCTGCACTTTGCCCGCGTGGCCTTCAATGGCGGCTGGTTCGGTGAAGCCATCGACGCGTACAAGGGCGTGCTTGCCCATTCGGGCGCCGACCAGAGCGCCAAGGACGAGGCCGAGCGCCAGCTGGGCCGGTTGGGACCGCGTGCCATCCGTGGCGCCCGCGAGATCCTGTCGAATGGCGACCATCAGGCCGCCTGGAAGCTGCTGGATCGCGTGGCCCAGTCGTGGCCGGGCATGCCGGAGGTGGATCACGAGAAGCGCCGCATCCTGGCCTATCTGTACGCCGAGGCGCGCGCGCTGGATCCGTCCAGCACGACCGAACGCCTGGCGCTGGGCGAACGCATTGTCTCGCTCGTGCCTGACGATCCCATCGGCTTGCGCCTGGCCGCCGTGGGCGCCATGCGTCTGCACCGCTTCGAACAAGCCCTCCCGTACTGGAAGGCGCTGCAGGAACGTTCCGAGAACCCGGCGCAATACGACCATTACATCGAGCGCTGCCTCGTGTGGATCGAGAAGATCAACCGGAGAAAGGCAGCATGAATTCGCCACTGATCACCGAGCGAGCGGACGCCAAGTCCGAACTTCAGCAAGTTCAAGCGCAGTTGGAGGAAATCGTTGCGGCGTCGGGGCGGGTTCAAGTCGCTCAGGAAAACCTGGCGCGGGCCAAGGAGCTTGCCCGCGACCACATGCAAGACTCGAAGGTCCCATTCCTGCTGCTTCGCCTGCAGGAATCGGCGGGTCTGAACGAAGGCATGGCCGAGCAGTGGGCGACCCTGCTCGAGGAATGCCCGGATGACCTGCAGATCGTGCGCTATTGCGCGACGCGGCTGGTGAAGGAGCGGCATCTGGACGACGCCATGGCGCTGGTCGACCGGCACCTGCCCGCGTCGACGACGAATCCGGACCGGCTGTTCGCGCGGGCCAAGCTGCTGAGCGACATCCGCGCGCACGAGCAGTCCGACGCGCTGTTCCGCAGCCTGATCTCGCAGCACACGGACCGCAACATGCGCGTGGAGTTCGCCAAGCGCCTGCGCAAGCGCGGGCTGCTGGCCGACGCGTGGGAAGCGATTGCGCCGGTGGCCAAGCACCTGACGCCGGGCAGCAAGGCGGCCGAGCTGGCCGAAGGACTGGCCAGCGACTACGCGTTCTACCAACGCTTCGAATCCGAGGATTCGCTGGCCGGCAAGGACGTGCGCATCGTCTCGATGAAGCACGCGATCCTGCACTTTCGCAACCGCAAGCTTGCCGAGAACACGCCGGAAAAGCCTGTCTCGGTGGCGCTGGTCACCGGCAGCCTGGGACCGGGCGGCGCCGAGCGCCAACTGACCCGCCTGGCCGGCGAACTGACGCGTCTGGCGGCCTCGCCTGAGCATCAGCCCCACGACATCCTCATGCGGCCCAAGAAGGTCGAGGTGCTGGTCAAGCAGCACACCGAGCCGTCCGGCGTGTCCAAGAAGCAGGATGATTTCTTCCTGCCGGTGCTCGTCAAGGCGCAGATTCCCGTCACGGAGATCAACCGCCTGCCGGCGATCTCGGTGGCGCACCAGTCCCTGCCCGAAGGCAGCCTGGGCCGCCTGCTGGAGCAACTGCCCCCGCCCGTGCACTACGGCGTGACGCGGCTGGCGCCGGTGCTGCGCGCGAACCGGTTCGACGTGGTGAGCCTGTGGCAGGACGGCACGTGCCTGTTCGGCGCCCTGGCCGCGCTCCTGGCGGGCACGCCGACGATCCACCTGGTGTTCCGCGGCCTGCCGCCGAACATCCGCAAGGACCGGTTCCGCGAAGAGTATCCCGAGCTGTACCAGGCGCTGGCCCAGGTGCCGGGCGTGGTGTTCGTCAGCAACAGCCGCAAGGCCGCGGAAGCGTACGCCGAGTGGCTGGACCTGCCGCTCGAGCGCTTTCACATCCTGTACAACGGCGTGCCCGACCTGGCGACCGATGCGTCGGACGCCGACAAGGAAAAGTGGGAAGCCTTCCAGGCGCGCACCCAGGACGCCACGGAAACGATCGGCGGCGTGTTCCGGCTGGAACCCGACAAGCGTCCGCAGCTCTTCATCAAGCTGGCGGCGCTTTACCTGAAGGAGCGGCCGCAGGCGCGCTTCTTCCTGGTGGGCGACGGGCGCCTGCGCGAGAACATCGAAGCGCTGGCGCAGGAGCACGACGTGCTGGACCGGTTGCTGCTGGTGGGGCTGTCGAACCATGTGGGCTTCTGGTATTCGAAGATGGATGCCAGTGTGCTGCTGTCGCGCTACGAGGGTCTGCCCAACGTTCTGATCGAGGCGCAGCTGCTGGGCGTGCCGGTGATTTCCACGCCGGCCGGCGGAGCGGAGGAATGCTTTGTCGAGGACGAAACGGGCCACTTGCTCAGCGACGTCGATCACCCCGACATGCACGAGGCGTACAAGAAGGTCTTGAACATGGTGGACCAGGTGCGCAGCAATGCGGACCTTCGGGCACACAGCCGCCAGCGGGCGCAGAAGCTGTTCTCGCTGGATGCGATGCTGACCAAGTTCATGAGCATCTGCATGCCTGCCATGACCGAGTCCGAGAACGACGAGCGCATCGACGTGGCGCCCAAGCGCCGCAAGCAGGCGTAATCGGCAGTTGTTCTTTTTCAAGTTGTTGACGCTGAAGGATCTTATGCAAATGAACGTCCCGGCCCTGGGATCGCGGCGGCACGCGACCCTTGCCCTGCTGCTTTTGGCAGCGCTGACACTCTCGGGTTGCCAGCTCCCACGGTCCGGCCCGATGCTCAGCGAAATGACCGGCGCTCACGATGACAAGGATGTCATCGTGATGCCCGTGTCGCGCGAACTGGCGCAAAAGAGCCGGGTGCCCGAGGTGGCCGATTTCCCGGTGCGCTACCGCGATCTGACGCAAGCCGGATTCGACAAGCTGGTGCCGGGCGACGGCATCAACGTGCGCGTCTGGGAACGCGGCGGGCTGGGCGTGTTTGCCACCGACCCGTCCGGCGTCAGCGACCTGGGCAACCAGGAGATCGATCGTTCGGGGCATGTCTCGTTCCCGATCATCGGCAAGTTCCGCGCCGAGGGCATGACGCTTGGCCAATTGCATGACGCCATCGTGGCACGCCTGAGCAAGCTGGTGGTCGGCGCGGACGTCAGCGTCACGCGCGCGGCCGACACGCGCGGCCAGATGGTGACGGTGCAGGGCAACCTGACCAAGCCCGGCATGTATCCCATCACGCAGACCGCCCAGCGCCTGAGCAGCGCGCTGGCGCAGGCCGCGCCGGTGCAGACCAATCCCGAGCAGCTCATCATCAGCCTGCGCCGCGAAAACCAGGTCGCCTCGGTGCGGCTGGCCGATATCTACCGCAACCAGAACAATGACATTCTCTTGCGCTCGGGCGACGTCATCACCGCCTACGACGCCAAGGAATTCCTGACCGTGCTGGGCGCGGCCGGCCAGCAGGGCCGGGTCGAGATCAGCAAGCGCAACTACAGCGTGCTGGACGCGCTGGCCGACTCGCGCGGCCTGGACGACAAGCTGGCCGATCCGCGGTCGGTGTTCCTGTTCACGCCCGCGAAGGCGGGGGCCGAAGGCAAGCCGGACTTGCTGCCCGTCGTGTACCAGTTCGACCTTACGCGGCCCGAGCAGGTGGCGTTGGCGCGCGAGTTCACGGTGCATGAAGGGCAGGCAATCTATATCTCGGACGCGCCGTTCACGCAGGTGCAGAAGGTGTTGTCGGCCTTCCGCGTCACGATGAGCGCCGGCTTCAGCGCCACGCGAGCCATCGACAGCGATTCGGGCGGCGGTTCGACCGGCGTAGCCCAATAGCGCGTCCATGAGCGTCCATGAGTAACGAGGATCGGATCAAGGGCTGGCGCTCGCGCCGCAAGGAAAGCAACTACTCGGTAGGGTCTGGTGTCGCCAACTGGCGGCTGGACCCGGCCGCGCTGTTCGAGGCCAAGGCCCCGCCGGCCGTGCTGTTCAAGCCGCTGCTGGCCCGCTTGCAGGGCGAGCCGCACGCCTCCCTGGCGGCCCGGCGGGCGGTGTACGAGGCCGTGCAGGCGGAGCTGGATGCCGAGATCGCGCGCAGCGCGGTCGACGAGTCCCTGGCCGATTTTTCGCGGCGGCGCCTGCGCATCATCGTGCGTCTCCTGGAACAGGACATCCGCGCGGGCGTGGACGTCTTTGCGCCGGGCTACATGCCGGCCAAGCTGATCGCCGAGGACGAGCGGCTGGCCACCGCACATGCGCGGCGCGTGGAGCGGCGCAAGCAGGATGAAGCACGCGAAGCGCGCCGCCATGCGTCGCGCAACGACATCGCGCTGGAGATCGAGGTCCCGCAAAGCGAAGCGGGGGACCTGGCCATCCTGCGCGACCGGCTGCGCACCCTGCATGAGGGGCATTCGGACGACACGGCCGGCCATCGGCCGATCGGCCGCACGCTGATGGCGATGTTCATCTATCAGCTGCGCGTGATGCACGGTGAGAGCCGCATTGCGCTGGTGTGGGCGCTGGTGGGCCCGGTGGTGCTGCTGACCCTGATTTCATCGCTGTACATCCTGATGGGCACGCACTACATCCTGGGCATGGACGTGCAGACGTTCTCGCTGCTGGGCGCGACGACCTGGATCATGTTCCGCCAGATCGCGTTCCGCAGCAGCACGGCCTACGTCTCGGCGCGTGGCCTGTTGAACTTCCAAGGTGTCACACCACTGATGTGCGCGCTGGTGCAGGCCATGATCTATGTATCGGTGTACCTGGTGGTGTTCGCGGTGCTGATCAGCGCGGGCCATGCGATCGGGCTCATCACGCTGCCCAAGAGCTGGGCGGGCTTCATTCTGTTTGTCGTGCTGATGGGCGTGGCCGGCGCGGCGATGGGGGTGCTGTTCGGGTCGATCGCGACGTTCTGGCATTTTTTCCTGCGGCTGGCGCCGATCATCGAGCGCTTTCTCCAGATCTTCGCGGCCGTGTTTTTCGTGTCGGAGCAGTTTCCGGAACAGCTGCGGCCGTGGATGCTGTGGTCGCCGCTGGCGCATGGCATGCAGTTGCTGCGCTCGGCGTACTTCCAGGCGTACGAGTCGCACGATGCCAGCCTGGGTTATTTCCTGACCTCGCTGGTGTTCATGATGGTGATCGCCCTGGTGGCCGAGCGCCTGGCCCGTCCCAATGTCCAGCCGATGTGAGGGTGACCAATGATCCATCTCAATGGCGTAACCGACGAACCCTATGCCTTCGGCAGCAGGCAGCCGCTGCTGGCCAACGCCACGCTCGACATTCCGGCCGGGCGCTACGCCTTGCTGTCGCCCGCGCCGGAAATGCACCGCCAGCTGGTGGACGTGCTGTGCTGCCTGCGTCCGCCGCGCCAGGGCTTCGTCAAGCACGACGGCAACGTCTCCTGGGCCATCGGCCGCCAGGGCTTCATCCGCGGCAAGGCCAGCGGCCTGTCCATGATCGATTTCGTCAGCGAGATGTACGAGATCGATCCCGACGCGACGTACGAACTGGTCGCGGACCTGATCAGCGATCCCAAGATGCTGGCCAAGCCCATGGAGCATTGGCCGCTCTACGTGCGGCAAGAGTTCTCGTTCGCGCTGGCGCTGGCGCCCGCGTTCGATGTCTACGTGATCGAAGGAAGCATTCCCTTCGAGCCTTGCCGTTTCACCCGGCTCTGGCTGGCTCTGTTCGAAGAGCGGCTGGTGGGCCGGACACTCATTTTTTCCAGTTATCGCCAGAATCAGTTGGCGGATTATTGCTTCAAAGGCTTGATCTATGAACGAAGCGCGCTCAGCATCGACGACGACCTCGACCAGTGCCTCCGCAGGTATCCCCCGCGACGATCTCGGAGCGACTCCGGCACAGGCGACGACGTCCTCGGAGGCGGCTTCGACGAAGGCCAGCTCGG
>JAEYVD010000707.1 GCA_023432075.1 Pseudomonadota bacterium
TGCCCGCCCAGACTGAGCGCAACCGTGGCGCCGACGCCAGCCTGCGTGGCGCGACGCACCGCCTCGGGGTCGTACAGCAAGCCCAGCGCCGCATTCTGCGCGTCGGCTTGCACCAGCGCGCGCAGCATGCCGGTGGTGTTGGCGTCGCCGCCTGCGCCAGGGTTGTCCTGCGTATCGGCGATCACGACGGGCCGCGTGGCGCCGGCGGCGAGGGCCTGCGCGCGGCGCACGGCTTCGGCCGGTTCCAGGAAATCAGGCGACCACTCGGGTTCCAGTTCCAGCACGCGCGCATACAGCGATTCGGTGACGGCTTCGACCGCGGCGGCGTCCGTGCCGTAGGCCCACACCACCGGCCCGCACTCCGGGAAATCCGCCGCCGGAAAGCCCGGCGCGAAAGAGATGGAGGCAACCCCCGGCGTCTGTTCCCGTTCGCTCAGCAGCGCGTACACGCCCTGAGAGGGTTGCAGCATCGTGCACATGCCGTTGATGGGAATCAGGAAGGGCAGGCGGCGCTCGCTGCGGGTCCATTGTTCTCCGGCCTGAATGCGCGCCATCAGCAGCCGCGCAGCCAGCACGCCGGTATCGGCCATGTCCACGTGCGGATAGGTGCGAAACGCGACCAGGCCGTCCGCGCTTTGCAGCATCCGCGCGGTGACGTTGGCGTGCAGGTCCAGGCTGGCGACCACCGGCACGCCGGGTCCCACGATCTCGCGCACGCGGGCCAGGAGTTCGCCTTCGCCGTCGTCCAGGTGCTCGGTGACCATGGCGCCGTGCAGGTCCAGGTAGATGGCGTCAAAGCCGCCAGCCCGCACCGCGTCCAGGATCTCGCCGGCAATGCGCTCATAGGCATCGCGCGTCACGTGGGCGGACGGGCTGGCGCCCGCCCAGATCACCGTCTGCACGGTGTGGCCTTCAGCCGCCACCGCGTTGATGAAGCCGCCGGCCGGAATGTTGACCTCGCGTAGCGCCAGCATGTCCGCGCCGCGCACCATCGCGGGAAAGCCTTCACCGCGCACGAAATTGTCGTAACCCGCCTTGGAGGGCGCAAAGGTGTTGGTCTCGTGCTGGAAGCCAGCAACCAGGATGTGCATGTTCGGTTCCTGTGGAGGGGGCCGCCCGGCGCGCGACGGACGCGCGACAGCCGGCGCATGAAGCTGTCCAGGATACCGTGTATGCGGCGCATTTGAACGGCACGCGCGCGCCACGGGCATCAGGGACAATGCGGATTGCGCGCGCGGCCGCGGCATACAATGCCCTGACTCACGGAGGTACCCATGTCGGCCACATCCGATATCAAACTACGTCCGCTTGAACGCGGCGACCTGCACTTCGTGCACAAGATCAACAATAACGACGTCATCATGCGCTACTGGTTCGAAGAGCCGTATGAAGCCTATGACGAACTCGTCGCGCTGTACGACCGCCACCTTCACGACCAGAACGAGCGGCGCTTCATCATCGAGCACGACACGGGGCAGCCGGCCGGGCTGGTCGAGCTTGTGGAGATCGACTACATCCATCGCCGGGCCGAATTCCAGATCATCATCGCGCCCAGCTACCAGGGCAGGGGCTACGCCAAGGCCGCGACGCGCATTGCGGTGGGCTATGCGTTTCGGGTGCTGAACCTGCACAAGGTGTATCTGGTGGTGGACAAGGACAATACCGCCGCCGTGCACATCTACGAACGGTGCGGCTTCCAGATCGAAGGCCTGCTCAAGGAAGAATTCTTTTCCAACGGCGCGTACCGCGATGCCTACCGCATGGCGCTGTTGCAGCACGACCATCTGCGCGACGTGGGACCGGGCGCGCCGGACGCGCCCGTGCTGCGGGACTGGCCGCAGGAAGAGCAGGCGGGCTAGCGCCGCCTGCTGCGTGTTACGACACTGAGGCCAGGGACTTCAGGGCTTGAAGAACGTCGTCGGCGTCATCAGGCGGTTTTCCTGGCTGATCAGGTAGCCGGCTTCGGCGCTCTTGCTCAGGTAAGTTGCCCAGGCCGGATCCTTCTGCAGCGCCTGGCGCTTGGCTTCGCGGTCGGCGGCGCTGTCATACACCCAGATGTGCATGTAGGTGTTGACGTTGCCGGTTTCGGTCTGCATGTAGGCGAGCGGCTTGCCCAGATGGCGGCTCTGCACCTCGTAGCCGTGCTCGGCATAGAGCGCCAGGTGTTTCTTGATGGTGCCGGCGCGGCACGTGTAGGTACGGACGTCGTAAAGCATGTTGATCCTTGATAGGGGTAGCGGAAAGCGTGTTATTCGGCCGTGGCGCCGGACTGCTTGACCAGCTCGCTCCAGCGTTCCACTTCGGTGTTCACGTATTTCTGGAAGGCGGCGTGGCCGTCGCCCACTGGATCGGCGCCCAGGCCCTTCAACTTGTCCTGCACGGCCGGGTCGGCGACGCTGTCGGTGACGGCCTTGGACAGCTTTTCGACCACAGGCGCGGGCGTGGCGGCCGGCACGAACAGGCCGAACCATGACCGCGCGTTCATGGCCGGGTAGGCCGCCTCGGAGAACGCGGGCACGTTGGGCAGCGCCGCATGGCGCTGGGTGCCGGTGACCGCGATGGGCGTGAGGCGCCCGGCCTGCACCTGCGACAGCACTTCGGGCAGGTTGGCGAACATGATCTGGACCTGTCCGCCCATGAGGTCGTTGAGCGCCTGCGCGCCGCCCTTGTACGGCACGTGCGTCATCTGCGCGCCAGCCAGCGAATTGAACTGCGCGCCGGCCAGGTGCGAAGCCGTGCCGGTGCCGCCCGAGGCGTAGTTCACGCGGTTGCCGTTGGCCTTGGCATAGGCCGCCAGTTCCTGCGGGGTCTTGGCCGGCACCGAGGGGTTCACCACCAGCAGCAGCGGCACCGACGCCAGGTTGGACAGGCCGGCGAAGTCGCGCGTCAGGTTGTAGTCGAGCTTGTGATAGAGCGTGGCGTTGATGGCGTGGCTGGACGTGGCCATCAGCAGCGTGTAGCCGTCGGGCTCGGCCCGGGCGGCCATCACGGCGCCGATGTTGCCGTTGGCGCCCGCCTTGTTCTCCACCACCACGGGCTGGCCAAGCCGCGTGGACATGGCCTGCGCGACGGTGCGCGCGATCACGTCGGTGGCGCCGCCGGCGGCGAAGGGCACGATGATGCGCAAGGGGCGCTCGGGGAAGTCGGCCGCGGCGGCCGTTGCTGCCGTGCCCAGCGACGCGGCGGCCATCAGGACGGCGGCGGCCAGGCGCCGCACGGGGGTCAGGGGTTTCGTCATGTCTCTCTCCAGTGTTTTGGGTTTTTTTATGGGTTGCCGGGCCTGGTCTCTCAGGCGCCGGCGGTGCGCGCCTTTTCGCGCAGGCTCGTCAGGGTGGCCCGGGGCGTGATCACCTCCGGATCCAGGCTGAGTTCGATCAGATAAGGGGTTCCGCTGTCCAGCGCGCGCGCCAGCGCGGGCGTGAAGGCTTCATGCGTCTCTACGCGTTCGGCTGTCACGCCGAACGATTGCGCATACGCCACGAAATCCGGGTTACACAGGTCCGTGCCGATGGTGCGGCCAGGGTAGTGCACCTCCTGGTGCATGCGGATCGTGCCGTACATGCCGTTGTTGAACACGATGAAGACGATGCCCAGCTGGTGCTGCTTTACGGTGGCCAGCTCCTGCGACGTCATCAGGAAGCAGCCGTCGCCCGCCAGGCAGATCACCTGGCGGTCGGGATGGCGCAGCTTGGCCGCGATGGCCGCGGGCACGCCGTAACCCATGGCGCCGCTGGTCGGCGCCAGCTGTGTGCGCGGGCGGGTGAAACGGTAGTAACGATGCGCCCAGGCGCTGTAGTTGCCCGCGCCATTGGTCAGGATGGCGCTCGGGTCCAGTTGGTCGCGCAGCGCGGCAATGACGCGCGCCGGGTCCAGGCCCGTGCGTGGGGCAGGCAGCTCGGTGTAGCGCAGGTAGTTGTCGTGCAGGCGTTGCGCCCAGTCGCGCCACGGCGATGCGTCCACGGGCTCCAGCTCCACCGCCGTCTTGGCGAAGGCGTCCATGCCGGCCTGGATCTTCACGGCCGGCTGGTACACGCGGCCCAGCTCTTCGGGGCTGGCCAGCACGTGGATCAGGGTCTGGCTGGGCACCGGCGATTGCAGCAGCGAATAGCCGCCCGTCACCATCTCGCCCAGGCGCGCGCCCACCGCCAGGATGACGTCGGCCTGGCGCACCGCCTCGGCCAGCTCGGGGTTCACACCGATGCCGACCTCACCCACGTATTGCGCGTGGTGGTTGTCGAACAGATCCTGGCGGCGGAACGAACACGCCACGGGCAGGCCGTTCAGTTCGGCAAAGCGGGTCAGGCTTGCCAGTCCCGCGTCGGTCCAGCCTGAACCGCCGACGATCATCAGGGGGCGCTGGGCGCCCGCGAGCAGCGTGCGCATGCTGGCCAGGGCGTCGGGCGCCGGATAGGCCTGGGGCACCTGGATCGTGCCGCAGGACAGGGCCGGGGCCACGTCGGTCAGCATGTCCTCGGGCAGCGCCAGGACGACCGGGCCGGGGCGGCCGGACGTGGCGACGGAGAACGCGCGGTTCAGGTATTCGGTGACGCGCGCGGCGCTGTCGATCTGCGCCACCCACTTCGTGAACTGGCCGAACATGCGGCGGTAGTCGATTTCCTGGAACGCTTCGCGCTCGACCATGTCGTTGCCGACCTGGCCCACCAGCACGATGAGCGGGGTGGAGTCCTGGAATGCGGTCTGCACGCCGATGCTGGCGTTGGTGGCGCCGGGGCCGCGCGTGACCATGCAGATGCCAGGGCGGCCGGTCAGCTTGCCGTGCGCTTCGGCCATGAATGCCGCCGCGCCTTCGTGGCGGCAGGACACCAGCCGGATGCGGTCGCGGTGCGCGTACAGCGCGTCCAATACGTCCAGGTAGCTCTCGCCGGGTACGCCGAATACGGTGTCCACGCCGTGGTCCAGCAGGGCTTGCACCACGTGCTGCCCGCCCGTCATCAATGTCGAAGTGTCGTTCATCGCAGTTTCAATCTGGCCGCAGCGCGGCGGGTTGAGTCCGGATGAACTTTACGCAGCCCTGGTCAGGGCGCGTTAGGACAGATCAGAGCTTGTTTTGCACTTTTTTGCGGGCCGGCCGTCCAGCCGTCACTCGATGGGGCGGTAGTACTTTTTGCGGAAGTCGCCCGGGGTGCAGCCGGTGTGCTTCTTGAAAAAGCGCGCGAAATAGGCCGGGTCCTCGATGTTCAACTGAAAGCCGATCTCGGCGATGCCCAGATCCGTGTTGCACAGGAGCCGCTTGGCCTCCAGCGCGATGCGCTCCTGCACGAGCTGGCTGGCCGTGCGTCCCACGCTGCGCTTGACCGCCTCGTTCAACTGGCGTTCGCTGATGCACAGCGCGTCGGCGTACTGGCGGATGGCCGAGAAATCGAGGTAATGCTCTTCGATCAGCATGGTGAAGCGCTTGGTCAGCGAATAGCTGGGACCCGCGGCGGTTTCGCGTTCGTCGGCGGGGTACAGCCGGCGCAACTGCGTCAGGAGAATCAGCAGGTAAGAGCGCACCACGTCGAAACGGCCTGTCTGGCGGTCGCGCGTTTCGCGTTCGATTTCCGCCAGCAGCGGCAGCATGGCGTCGTGCTGCTCGCGCGTCAGGTAGATGACCGGCGATCCGCCGGCCAGGTGAAAAAACGGGAACTTGGCGATGTCGTCGGCGCGCGGGAACATCTGCGCGAAGAACTCGGTGCTGATGTTCATGACGTAGCCGCTGGGCTTGACCGACGACGTCCAGGCGTGGATCTGGCCGGGCGACAGGAAAAAGACCGAGTGGTCGCGCACCTCGTGCTGCTCGAAGTCCAGCAGGTGGGTGCCTTGCGCCTCGGTCATCCACAACAGGTGGTAATAACGGTGCCGGTGCAGGAAGCCGCGCGGGATGTCGTCGTGGTCCTGCAGGCGCACGAGGTCGAAGTAGAAGGATCCCTCTCCCGAGAAATCCGAGGATTCGAAGGTGGGAAAGGTTTCCGGGACGGGCGAAATCGTACCTGCGGACAAGCGGGAGTCTCCTTGATGGCGCGCGGGGCGGCTCTGTTTTTCGCCATCATACGGGGATTCGCCGCCAGGGCCGCGGTGCTTACCGGCTACCCGGCGCGGCGCGCAGCAGCCGCAGACCGTTCGCCACCACCAGCAGGCTGGCGCCCACGTCGGCAAACACCGCCATCCACAGCGTCGCGTGACCCGTTACGGCCAGCGCCAGGAACACCACCTTGATGCCCAGTGCCAACGCAATGTTCTGCACCAGCACGCGGTGCGTGGCGCGCGACAGGCGCAGGAAGGTGCCGATCTTGCGCAGGTCGTCGTCCATGAGGGCCACGTCGGCCGTCTCGATGGCCGTGCCGGTGCCCGCCGCGCCCATGGCAAACCCGATGTCGGCCCGGGCCAGCGCGGGCGCGTCGTTGATGCCGTCGCCCACCATGCCGACCCGGATGTCCGGCGCCAGCTTGCTTTCAATGGCGGCCAGCTTGTCCTCGGGCAATTGGTCGCCGCGCGCCTCGTCGATGCCGACCTGGCGCGCGATGGCCTGCGCGGTCGGCGTGTTGTCGCCCGTCAGCATGAGCGTGCGCACGCCCAGGCCGTGCAGGTCGGCGATGGCCTGCGCGCTGGTGGGCTTGACCGTGTCGGCCACGGCGGCCACGGCCAACACGCGGCTGCCGTCCGACAGCGCGATGACGCTCTTGCCCTGGCTTTCCAGCTCGTCAAAGCGGGCGTCAAGCGCGGCGCTGGACACGCCCAGCTCCCGCATCAGGCGGCGGTTGCCCAGATGGTACGTCTGTCCGCCCACTTGGCCGCTGACGCCGCGGCCGGGCAGGGCGGTAAAGGCTTCGACCTCCAGCAGCGCGCTGCCGGTCTGGCGCGCGGCGTTGGCCACGGCCAGTGACACCGGGTGGTCCGAACGGGCCGCCAGGCTTGCCGCGACGAGGGCGGCGGGGTGAGGGCCCGGCGCCGCCGCGTCCCAGTCCTGCAGGTCGGTTTGAACGGGCTTGCCGTGCGTCAGCGTGCCGGTCTTGTCCAGCGCCAGCCATTTCAGGTTGCGGCCTTCTTCCAGATAGACCCCGCCCTTGACGAGGATGCCGCGGCGCGAGGCGGCGGTCAGGCCGCTGACGATGCTGACCGGCGTGGAAATCACCAGCGCGCACGGGCAGGCAATGATGAGCAGTGCAAGCGCGCGGTACAGGGCATCGAACCACGGTTGGCCCCACAGCAGCGGCGGCAGCACCGCCACGGCCAGCGCAATCGCCACGACCGCAGGCGTGTAGATGCGCGAGAAGCGGTCGATGAAGCGCTGCGTGGGCGCGCGCGCGCCCTGCGCCTGTTCCACCGCGTGGATGATGCGCGCCAGCGTGGTGTTGCCGGCCGCGGCGGTCACGCGGTACTCAAAGGAGCCGGAGGTGTTGATGGTGGCCGCGAAGACGGGATCGTCCTGCGTCTTTTCGACGGGCAGGCTTTCGCCCGTGATCGGCGACTGGTCCACGGCCGACGTGCCGTTCACGACGATGCCGTCGGCCGCGATGCGCTCGCCCGGCCGCACGCGCACGATCCCGCCCGGCTGCAGCGACGCGGCGGGCACTTCCACCCAGCTGCCGTCCGCCTGCCGCAGGGTCGCCGTCTCGGGCGCCAGGTCCAGCAGGCCGCGCACCGCGTTGCGGGCGCGGTCCAGCGAGCGGGCTTCGATGAGTTCGGCCACGTTGAACAGGAACATCACCATGGCCGCCTCGGGCCACTGGCCGATCAGCACCGCGCCGGTGACGGCGATGCTCATCAGGGCGTTGATGTTCAGGTTGCCGTTGCGCACGGCGATCCAGCCCTTGCGATAGGTGCTGACGCCGCA
>JAEYVD010000726.1 GCA_023432075.1 Pseudomonadota bacterium
TAGGTGATGCGGCTGACGGTGGGCTTGGGCAGGCCGGTCAGGCGCGCCAGGTCCAGGTTGCCCAGCGCGGCCACGCCATGGCGAAAGCACCGCAGCACGTCCAGGCCGCGCGCCAGCGCCGTGATGATGTCGGGCGAATGCGCGCCCTCTCCCGCGCCGGCAGCGCGCTTGCGGCGCGCGGGCAGGCTCAGTTCGCGCTTCTGGTCCGGGTTGGACGGCGGGAGCGCGGCGCGCTTGCCGGCAGAAAATGATTGCATTTCTATACGCTTCGTTTTTATAGTTTATTTCGAACCACAAAATTAAATTCCATATAACGGAATTTAGAGCATCCAAGGAGACCTGGCAAGCGGCCCGATGTTCGCACCCGGCGTGCGTATCAAGTCAGCCAAGCCAGGCCCGTCGATCCACTCTGACCACGCGATTTCAAGGGGAAAACATGATTCGCAACAGCTTCAAACTGCTCGCCACCCTGATGCTCAGCGCCGCCGCGCTGGGCGCGCAGGCCGACACCTATCCCGCGCGGCCGATCAAGGTGATTTCGCCCTTCCCGGCGGGCGGCGCCACCGATGTGCTGACACGCGTGCTGGCCGAACGGATGGCCAAGAACCTGGGCCAGTCGATGATCGTGGAAAACAAGGCCGGCGCAGGCACGTCCATCGGCGCGGCCTACGTCTCGCGCGAAGCGCCGGACGGCTACACCATCCTGATGGCCACGAACTCCACGCTGGTGACCAACCGCTATCTCTATAAGGAACTGCCCTACGACCCGGACGGCTTCGCCAAGATCGGCATGGTCGGCGTCGGCCCGCTGGTCCTGCTGTCCACGCCCAAGCGTCCGTTCAACAATACCCAGGACGTCGTGGCCTACGCCAAGCAGAATCCGGGCAAGCTGACGTTTGCCACGTTCGGTCCGGGCACCTCGTCGCACCTGGCGGGCGAACTGTTCAAGGAACGCGCCGGCATCGACATCCTGCACGTGCCGTTCAAGGGCGCCACGCAGGCCCTGCCCGCCCTGGTCAGCGGCGACGTGGATCTGTTCTTCGACATGGTCGCCACGGGCATGCCGCAGGCCGACGCCGGCAAGGTCAAGGTCTTCGCGATCACCAGCCCGAACCGCCTGCCGACGCAGCCCAACCTGGGCACGCTGGCCGAACAGGGCTACCCGTCGTTCGACATGACCGCCTGGTTCAGCTTCGTTGCGCCCAAAGGCACGCCGGCTCCCGTGGTCGAGCGCCTGCAGGCCGCGCTGACCGAAACGCTACAGGACGAAGCCGTGAAAAAGCGCCTGCTGGACATGGGCATCGACCCGCGTTCGGGCACCGCCGCCGAACTGGACAAGCAGATCAAGACCGAGCAGCCCATCGTGTCGCAGCTCATCAAGCAGGCCAACATCGTCCTGCAGTAAGCCTCTACCCGCCGGTTTCGTGACAAAACGTTCGCGGACCGCCGGCCCGCGATCGGCCTGTCCGCTGCTCAGCCGCGGACAGGCCCTTTCCCCGACAGCGCCCTCCGGGCCCTGTCGGTTTTTTACGCGCGGCTTAACCCCTGGATACAGAAATCGGCGCCGTGCCGCTGATAAGGTAAGGCGATAAGAAGCCGAACCCTGCGGAAGCCCGATGCCTTACCCCGAAGACCGATATGCCCGCCTTGACTCAGCCCGATGGCTGGCTGCGCTGGCCGTCGTTCTGCTGCACAGCGCCGCACTCATCGTCAGCGATCCCGCCGCCCATGGCCGCGGCGCCTGGCTGGCCGCCAACCTGTATGACTCCGCCGCTCGCTGGTGCGTGCCCGTCTTCGTGATGGTCAGCGGCGCCCTGCTGCTCGATCCCGACAAGCCGCACGATGCCCGGCGCTTCTACACCAAGCGCATGGCGCGGATCTGCGCGCCGCTGCTCTTCTGGACGCTCTTTTACCTGGGATGGCGCACCGGCCTCGATTGGTGGGACGACGGACGCGTCGACTTTTCGTTCTGGCCGCGCAAGGTCGCGCAGGGCGAGCCCTACTACCACCTGTGGTATCTGTACATGATCGTCGGCCTGTACCTGTTCGCGCCGCTGGTGCGGGTGCTGTATGCGCGCAGCAGCCCGAAAGCGCGCGCGTTGTGGGTCGTGGGCATCCTGGGGGTGGCGATCCTTGACGCCCTGTACCGCCGCGCGCTCGGTGCGCCGCACGGCTTTTTCCTGACATGGTTCCTGCCGTACCTAGGCTACTTCGTCGCCGGCCGCCTGATCTTTGACGGCGAGCTGCGCGTGCCACGCCCGGGGCTGATGCTTGCCGCCACCGTGGCCGCCACGGCGCTGGGCGTGACGATCATGTCCGACGGCCACGTGCTGGACACCTACTTCTACGACTACTTCAGCCTGACGGTTCCGTTCATGTCGCTGGCCGCGTTCCAATGGATCGTGTCCTCGCCGCGGCTGCCCCGGCTTGCCGCGCTGGCCCCGCTGACGTTTGGCGTGTATCTCATCCATCCGGTGTTCCTGGACGTCGCGCGCCGCGCCGGCGCCTTTTCGGGCGGGGACCGCGACGTGTGGGCCGTGCCCTTGCTGACGATGATGGTGTTCGCGTTGTCGGCCGCCAGCAGCTGGCTGCTGCGCCGCCATCCGGCCACGCGCCGCCTCGTCTGAAAGACCTACGGATTAAAGGGTTAATCGCGGTTTGCGCGGGGTCAACTTCACCCGGGGATTCCCTCGATAAGCCGGGGGAATTGCCCCGGGCGTGGCACCAGCCCTTGGGGTACAATTCACGGCTTACTTGATCGGCCAGACACCGATTTTTCTTCGCGCCAGAACGGATTCAACCAGGCTCGAAATCACGAACAAGCCCCGCCGGAACCATCGCCGGGATCCTGGACATGAACAAAAGCACCTGGCAAGGCTCAAACCGTCCTGGCTTTTTTATCCGAGCGGAGGGAATCATGACCGACATCGGTCGGATGGCACATGTCGTGCC
>JAEYVD010000766.1 GCA_023432075.1 Pseudomonadota bacterium
CACCGACGCCGATACCTCCACGATGTCGGTGATGCACTTCATGCCGACCCACACCCCCGCGTACCGGCTCATCGCCCAGCCGTGCAGGCCGTAGTCCAGCACCTCCTGCACGCTGGACGGGAACAGCACCGGGATCATGCAGGCCTTCAGGATGTGGTCGCTCTGATGCGGCAGGGTCGACGACTTGGCGGGGTGGTCATCGCCCGCCACCACCAGCACGCCGCCGTGGCGCGCCGTGCCCGCCGCGTTGGCATGCTTGAAGACGTCGCCGCAGCGGTCCACGCCCGGCCCCTTGCCGTACCACATGCCAAACACGCCGTCGTACTTGGCGCCGGGAAAGAGGTTCACCTGCTGCGTGCCCCACACCGCCGTCGCGGCCAGGTCCTCATTGATGCCCGGCTGGAACTCGACGTGGTTCGCCTTCAGATGCGCGGCGGCCTTCCACATGTTCTGATCGACGCCGCCCAGCGGCGAGCCCCGGTACCCCGACACGAATCCCGCCGTGTTCAACCCTGCCTGCGCATCGCGCACGCGCTGCATCATGGGCAGCCGCACCAGCGCATGGATGCCGCTCATCCAGGCGCGGCCGGATTGCAGGGTGTATTTGTCGTCGAGCTGAACGGATTCGAGCGCCGCGCGGACGGCGGGCGTGAGGGGGGCATTCATGTCTACTCCAACATCGGATGCCCCAACAAGCGGCGCGCAGCTCCACAGAACGCACGCGGGCCAGCAAGGGCCGTGAAAGTGAAGTCCTGATGCGTTCACGCCTTCTGCGGGCCGAATCGCGCTTGCCGCGCCGGCTGGCCAAAAAATAGGGCCAGCTGACGCTAGTCCTTTCGGTTGTACCCCCTGGCCCACGGGCGGGCAATAGGGCGATGCGATAATTGCCGGCATGGACTTCGCCCCTCGCATCGTCGCCTGGCAGCGCCAGCACGGCCGCCACGATCTCCCCTGGCAGAACACCCGGGATCCCTACCGGATCTGGCTATCCGAAATCATGCTGCAGCAGACCCAGGTAGCCACCGTCATCCCCTACTACGAGCGCTTTCTGCAACGCTTTCCCGACGTCGCGGCGCTGGCCGCCGCCTCGCAGGAAGACGTGATGCCGTACTGGGCAGGCCTGGGCTATTACGCCCGCGCCCGCAACCTGCACCGCTGCGCCCAGGAAATCGTGCGCGAGTGGGACGGCCGCTTTCCGCCCACCGCCGAGGCCATCGCCACCCTGCCCGGCATCGGCCGGTCCACGGCCGCGGCCATTGCCGCGTTCTCGAACGGCGAGCGTTCGCCCATCCTGGACGGCAACGTCAAGCGCGTGTTCACCCGTCACTTCGGCATTGCGGGCGACCCGGCCAAGCGCGAGGTCGAGCAGCGTCTCTGGGCGCTGGCGCATGCGCAGGTGGACGCCGCGCCGGGACTCGACATGGCGGCGTACACGCAGGGGCTGATGGACCTGGGCGCCACGCTCTGCACACGCGGCAAGCCCGCCTGCGACAGATGCCCCGTCGCGGACACTTGCGTCGCGCGCCGCGAAGGCCGCCAGGCCGAACTGCCCACGCCCAAGGTGCGCAAGGCCATCCCCGAACGCGAAACCTGTATGTTGGTGCTGCGGCACCAGGGCGCTTTCCTGCTGCAACAGCGCCCCGAACCCGGTATCTGGGGCGGCCTGTGGAGCCTGCCCGAATTCGATGCGGCAGGCGATCCCGACAGCGCCTCGCGCGCGCTGGGGCTGGAGCCGGAGCAGCGCTTCGAACTTGCCGCCTTCGCCCACACGTTCACGCACTACCGGCTGCACATCCGGCCGTGGCTCGTTCCCGTGCGCGCGGTCGCGCTGCGGGAACCGACCCTGCCCGAGCGCTGGGTGCCGGCGGACAAGCTGGGGACGATGGCGCTGCCCGCGCCGGTCAAGAAGCTACTGCAAGGGCTGGTGGATGCGGGGATGCAGGACAGCCTGTTTGACGAGGAAAACGCGGCGTAGCGATCGGGGAGGTTGGCCGGTGTGGGCTTGAGCGGTGTCAGACACCCGCCCCGCTCAGCAGCATCACCAGCTTCAGATCCGGATGCGTCGCCAGGCGGAACGTGATCTGCTGATACGCCAGCTTGCCGCGGCGCGGGTGCTGGAATTCGCGCAGCCCGCCTTCGCGCTCCACCACCGCATGCCGGGTCCACCAGTGTGAGAAAACCACGCTCTGGCGGCTCAGGCTGTCCAGCAGCGCCAGCACGGCCGGTTCGTCCAGGTGCGCGCCCGCGTCGGCGCGGAACTCAGCCACCACTCGGCGGGCGCGCTGGTCCCAATCGACCACCAGCTCGCGCGCGGCGGGGTCCAGGAAAATGTATCGCAGCAGGTTCGGCTCGGGGTCGCGCTCGGGCCAGTGGTCGAACAGGTCGACAAGCGGCGCGTTACAGGCCAGCACGTTCCAGGCGCGGTCCAGCACATAGGCCGGCGCATTGATCGCGTTCACGCATTCCTGCAGCGGGCCCGGCGCGCCGCCGGCGTCGTCGCGGGCGTGCTGCGGATCGGCGCAATCGGCCAGGTCGAAGAGATACGCGCGTTCCGCCCGCGCCAGTTGCAGCACACCCGCGATGCGCGACCACACCGATGGCGACACCGACACCTCGCGCCCCTGCTCGATCCACGTGTACCAGGTGACGCTGATGCCGCAGAGCTGCGCCACCTCTTCACGCCGCAGGCCGGGCGTGCGGCGGCGCGATCCCTCGGGCAGGCCAGCCATCTGCGGCGTGATGCGCGACCGCGCGCTGCGCACAAATTCGCCCAGCGCGTGGCGGCGCAGATGAGAGCCTTCGTGGCCAGGGGTGACGGGCTGGGGGGAAGTGGTCATACCAGGATGAGTAATGGGCTTGTACGTGTATACGGGCCCGCCTATCTTAGCGCCTGCATCCTTTCGCAATCCCGAAAGCATTCCCGGCAACACACCGCGCCGCATTCCCGACCGCATCCAACAGCCTTCCCGACACAAGGACCCCTCATGACCGCCAGCACCCACGACGCCGCCGTCGACCGCCAATTCAGCCCCCGCGCCGCCGCCTACCTGACCAGCGCCGTCCACGCGCAAGGCGAAGACCTGGTTCAGATGGCCGCCATTGCCGGCCAGCACCCCGCCGCGCGCGTCCTGGATCTGGGCTGTGGCGGCGGCCACGTGAGCTTTCACGTGGCCCCGCAAGTGGCGCAGGTGACTGCCTACGACCTGTCGCAGCAGATGCTGGACGTGGTCGCCGCCGAAGCCGCCAAGCGTGGCCTGGCCAATCAGGTCACCCGTCAGGGCAAGGCCGAATACTTGCCCTTTGGCGACGGCGAATTCGACCTGGTGATGTCGCGCTATTCCACCCACCACTGGCAGGACGCCGGGCGCGGCCTGCGCGAGGCCTTCCGCGTGCTCAAGCCGGGCGGCGTGG
>JAEYVD010000860.1 GCA_023432075.1 Pseudomonadota bacterium
ATCAACGCTACCTGCTGCCGGTCCTGACCTTCGATGAATCGGGGCATGTCGACTCCCGGGATCGAGATACCAAACTCTATCTAGATCGCCGTAGCGGCGTCAAAGGGTTTTCACACAGCCTCGGTCGTCTGCGGTCTGTCGTCAACCGCAGCTACCGGCCGCGAGCGGACGTTAAGTGCGTTGACTCAATCCTTGTCGGGGCTGCACCGATGACGATGCTATCCTCACCGAGACACGGACTATGGCTGTCTGAATTTAGACTGCATGGCTATTCAAGTTTTCTGGACTCTTCATGCCTCAACTCCAACGCGTTGCTCTTGTCACGGGTTCCACATCTGGTATTGGAGAGGCAATTGCTCGACGGCTTTCGAAGGATGGATACGCGGTTGTATTGCACTCTCGTAGCTCAGTGGAGGTTGGTGTTTCCCTGGCGCGTGAGTTGGGTGCAGCCACTTATGTACAAGCGGACCTCGCTATTGATGCAGACAGAGTCAAGCTGGTGCGAGAAGCTATCGCGTACCGGGGACGTCTAGACGTAATTGTTAATAACGCGGGAATCAGCCATGTGGTCCCACACGACAACATGCAAGCAGCAACACCTGACATATGGCGCGAATTGCATGAGGTGAATGTCATCGCACCATTTCGCATCGTGGCAGAGGCTGAGGACGCACTTAGGGCATCAGCATCAGAAGGTGTCCTCGCTTGTGTGATTAATGTGAGTTCACATGCAGGAGTGCGTCCCAAAGGCGCGTCTATCCCATATGCAGCGACGAAGGCGGCGCTCAACCATGTCACACGCTTATTGGCGCTTTCATTAGCTCCGAGCATTCGCGTGAACGCGGTGGCGCCTGGGCTTGTGGATACCCCTTTGACGGCGAGCTGGACTCAAGCACAGGAATTGTGGCGAGAGCGAGCCCCCATGCGTCGAGCTGCAAGCCCGGAAGATATTGCCCAGGCAGTTTCGTTGCTCATTGAGTCCAATTATCTGACGGGTGAAGTTCTTCTGTCGGATGGCGGTCTCAACCTCACTTAAAGGTTGCAAAAGCGACGATTAATTGCGGCGCTGGGCCAAGGACACCAAGCGCACACCAATCAGGCAAGCCCGAGCAGTCTTTCCGTTTCTCTGGCCAACGCAACCAGCCGGGGGCCGATGTCAGCCGCGCGCTCCCGGTAAGGCCCATCCTGCGTGGGCACGCCGCAATTGAAGACATACAACAACGATTGATACGGCCGCCCCAGCGGCGCCGCAAATCCGTAGGCGTCAGGCCGCCATTCCTGGTTGTTGCCGCAGAAACCCTTGCGTTCCAGATCGCGGCGCGCAGCGGCCAGATTGGGAAAGTGCGCGGCGAAATGCCTTGGATCGGCCACGCGCAGCTGGTTCAGCACGACGGCGCGTTCCTCGTCCGGCACCCGTGCCAGCCATGCCTTGCCGGCGGCGCTGGACAGCAGCGGCAGCGACGCGCCGATGTCGGGCCGCGTCTGCAGCGCCTCATTGGAGCGGGCCGTTTCCACGTACACCATCTGCAAGCGGTCTCGCACAACCAGTGACACCGCGCCGCGCGCGTGGTCGGCAAGCTGCTTCATCAACGGCCGGGCCAGTTGCCGGATCTGCATGCTGGCGAGCAAGGGGTAACTCAACGCCAGCACCGACGCGCCCAGGCGGTAGCGTGCCGGCTCGCCCTCGCGCTGCAGAAACCCCAGTTCCACCAGCGTGTGCGTCAGACGCGCCACCGCGCTGCGCGACAGGCCGGTTTGCTGCGCGAAGTCTTTGTTGGCCAGCACGGGCCTGTCGGCACGGAAGCACGTGAGGATGTCGATCCCGCGCGCCAGGGTGGTGGTCAGTTCGCGGTCCGGATCACGCGTCATTGCGCTGCTCCAGCATTTTCTCCACACGCTTGACCAGCGTCACCAGGCGCGGCGCAATGCGGCCGCGCAGGTCGCCGGGCCGCAGCCGCGTCACCGGCACCCCGCAATTGAACACAAGCGTCTGGCCATCCACGCGCGTGCGCATGGGCACCGCCACGGCATGCACGTCCGAGTGCCAATCCCCCTGTCCCACGCAGTAACCGTGTTCTGCGTAATCACGTTGCGCCGCTTCCAGATCCGGCGCGTGGCGCCGCCAGATGGCGGGATCGTGCCGCCGTAACGCCGCCAGCACGGGTTCGGCCTCGCCGGGCGGCGCCTGCGCCAGCCAGGCCCGCCCCATCGCCGAAGGCAGCAGCGGCAGCAAGGCGCCGATGTCCGGACGGAACGACACGGCATCGTGCCCGCGGCAGGTTTCCACGTAGACCATGCTCAAGCCGTGGTGCATGCCCAGCGAAGCGGACCCGCCCGCCGCATCGGCCAGACGCTTCATCAAGGGGCGCGCCAATTGACGCACCTTGATGCTGGCCAGAAGCGGATAGCTCAGCGAGAGCACCGCCGTGCCAAGGCGGTAGCGCCGCAGCCCCGCGTCGTAGCGCAACAGGCCGCGCTGCATCAGCGTCGTCGTCAGGCGGGAAATCGTGGCCTTGGACAGGCCGGTGCGGTCCGAGAGTTCACGGTTGCTGAGTGCGGGCTCGCCATGCCGGAACGCCTGCAGCACCGACAGGCCGTGGGCCAGCGTGGTGGCGAAGGCGGGGTCGGCATGGTGTTCACCTGGGCAAGCGGTCATGGGCGGGATCCTGGTGCGGCGCGCTCGGGACGCGCACCTCATATCCGCAGATGATAGAGCAGCCAGCCTGCGCCCCCCTTTCATGCCGTTCAAGATATCGAAACACTTGTCTCAAATCCGGCTGCCTTTTGCTAGCCTGATTTGAACAAGACGCGGCACGCATCAGCGCCCACGATAAAACGGAGACTCGCCATGATCAGGGACCCCGAAGGTTTCCCGCAATTTCTAGATTCACTGCGCCGCTACGTGCGCGACCAGCTCGCGCCCCGCGAGGCCGAGATCGCCCGTTTGGATGAGGTGCCGCAGGATCTGGTCGAGAGCATGGCCGAACAGGGGATGTTCGGCTATTCCATTCCGCAGGAGTATGGCGGGGCGGGCATGACGACCGAAGAGCTGATCCTGGCCGCGATGGAGCTGTCCCAGTGTTCCGTGGCGCTGCGCGCCCGCGTCGGCACCAACACCGGCATCGGGTCCGAGGCGCTGGTCGCCGACGGCACCCCGGCGCAGAAGGCGCACTACCTGCCGCTGCTGGCGTCGGGCGAACTGACCGGCTGCTTTGCCCTGACGGAGCCGCAGGCAGGCTCCGACGCCACCGCGCTGCGGACCACCGCCGTGCGCGACGGCGACCATTACGTATTGAACGGCGAGAAGTGCTTCATCACGAACGCGCCGCTAGCAGGCCTCTTCACGGTCATGGCGCGCACCGATCCCGACGCGCCCGGCGCCAAGGGCATCACGGCTTTCATCGTGGAGCGCGGCACGCCAGGCCTGACCACCGGCCAGCCGTACGACAAGATGGGCCAGGCCGGGTCCCCCGTGTCGGCCGTGCATTTCCAGGACTGCCGGGTGCCGGCGGCCAACATCATCGGCGGCCAGGAAGGCCTGGGTTTCAAGACCGCGATGAAGGTGCTGAACAAGCAACGCATCCATCTGGCGGCCCTGTGCATTGGTCCCGCTATCCGCATGCTGGACGACACGCTGCGCTTTGTGGCCGAACGCCAGCAGTTCGGCAAGCCTCTGATGGACTTCCAGCTCATCCAGGCCATGCTGGCGGACTGCCAGACCGAGATCCAGGCCGCCCGCGCGCTGGTGCTGCAAACCGCCCGGGAACGCGACGCGGGCGTGGACGTGACGCTGAACGCCTCGATCTGCAAGTACTTCGCCTCTGAAATGTGCGGCCGCGTGGCCGACCGCTGCGTGCAGATGCACGGCGGCTATGGCTACATCGCCGATTACGGCATCGAGCGCTTCTACCGCGACGTGCGCCTGTTCCGCCTGTACGAAGGCACCAGCCAGATCCATCAATTGACCATCGCCCGCCACACGCTGACCCAGGCGGGCTACACGCCCGGCCGCTAGGGCACCCAGGGACCACGGCCACCAGAAGCCGCCGGCCCGCCAAACCAAAGGAGACTCCCATCATGCTGCACAAGCACCTGCCCAAATGGATCGGCGCGCTGGCCGCCGCCCTCGCCTGCGCGGCGTTGCCGCCACAAGCCGCGGCCGCCTACCCCGACAAGCCCATCCGCCTTATCGTGCCGTTCGCCCCCGGCGGCTCGACCGACATCCTGGGCCGCCTGCTGGCCGAGGCCCTGCACCCCATCCTGGGTCAGCCCGTCATCGTCGAGAACAAGCCGGGCGCGGGCGGCAACATCGGCGGCGACTTCGTGGCGCGCGCGGCCCCCGACGGCTATACGCTGCTGCTGGCCGCCGCCGGGCCCACCGTCGTCAATCCCAGCCTGTACGCCAACATGCCGTTCAATCCGGCCAAGGACCTGGCGCCCATCACCTGCCTGGAACGCGAGCACAACCTGATGGTGGTGACAAAGTCGATGCCGGTGAAGACGCTGCAGGAGTTCCTGCAATACGCCCGCGCCAACCCGGGCAAGCTGTCGTTCGGCTCACCGGGCAATGGCTCTCCCGCGCAACTGGCCGGCGAGCTGCTCAAGCAGCAGACAGGCATCCAGGCCGAGCACGTGCCGTACAAGGGCAGCGGTCCCGCCATCACCGACCTCGTGGCCGGGCACATCGATTTCATGATCGACAACATGCCCGCCCTCTTGCCCCAGGTGAAGGCGGGCGGCCTGCGCGCGCTGGCCGTGCCCAGCGACCAGCGCGCCACCGCCGCGCCCGACATTCCCACCTTTGACGAGGCCGGCCAGAAGGGCTTTGTGGTGATGGCCTGGAAAGGGTTGATGGCGCCCGCCGGCACCGACCCGGCGGTGATCGAGCGCGTGCATGCGGCGGTGGTCAAGGCGCTGCAGGATCCGCAATTGCGGGCCCGCTTCCAGGAGCTGGGGGCCGAGCCCCTGGCCAGCACACCGGCCGAGTTCGCCAAGCAGATCGCCGACGAAACCGCCTGGTGGGCCAAGCTGGTGAAGTCCACAGGCACCCGCATCCAATAGGCCGACGCCAGGAGACCGCCATGCAACCCTGCTTTCGAACGTTGCGCGCGCTGTGCGCCGCCGTCCTGCTGAGCGCGGCGGGCGCCGCACAGGCGGGCGCCTATCCGGATAAACCAGTGCGGCTGATCGTGCCCTACGCCGCCGGCGGCGGCACCGACACCGCCGCGCGAATGATCGCGCGCAAACTGGCGCCCCTGATCGGGCAGCCGGTGGTGGTTGAAAACAAGCCTGGCGGCGCCACGCAGATCGGGACGGCCTACGTGGCCAGCGCGCAGCCGGACGGCTACACCCTGCTGATGGGCACGGCCAATCTTGCGACCAACAGCGTGCTGTACGCCAAGCTGCCCTACGACGTGAACAAGGACCTGACGCCGGTGATCGGGGCCACGGATGTGCCCGTGTACCTGCTGCTGCCGGCGGCCAGCCCGCTTCGGACATTGGAAGACATCAAGCGTGCCGCCACCGCGCAGCAGGGCCTGACCTACGCCACCGCCGGCACGGGCAGCATTCCACACCTGGCGGGCGAGCAGTTCGCGCACGAGACGGGCATTGCGCTGCGCCACATTCCGTACAAGGGCAGCAGCGAGGCCGCCACCGCGCTGGTCGGCGGGCAGGTCCAGATGAGCTTTGACAACCTGCCCCCGGTGTATGCGCAGGTCAAGGCGCAGCGGCTGCGGCCCATTGCCATCGCGGCGCAGACACGCAACCCCGATCTGCCCGACGTGCCCACGCTGGCCGAGCTGGGCGTGCCGCTATCGGCCTCGTCGTGGTGGGGCGTGATGGCGCCTGCCGGCACGCCGAAGGACGTGATCGGCCAGCTCAACCGTCAGATCAACGCCGTGTTGGCCGACCCCGAAGTGCGCAGCTATTTCACCGGCCTTGGCATGCAGCCCACGGGCGGCACGCCCGAAGCCTTCGGGCAGCACATCGCCGACGAAACCCGCAGATGGCGCGCAGTGGTCAAGCAGGCGGGCGTCAAGATCGAGGAATAAACCATGTCGGATACGCAAGATCGCTACGCGGGCGATGCCCTGCCGGACCTGTGCGCACGGGTGCGCCGCTTCGTTGACGAGGTCGCGATACCAGCCGAGTCCCCGGCCATCGCCCGCGACGTGGCCGCACTCGACCATTGTGTAGCCCAACTGCGCGCACGGGCAAAAGCGGCCGGCCTGTACGCGCCCCAGTTGCCCGCGCAATGGGGCGGACTCGGACTGGGCTGGCGCGCGCTGGCCGAGGTGCTGGAAGAAGCCGGGAGAAGCTTTCTGGGCCCCGCGGCGTTGAACTGCGCCGCGCCCGACCAGCCCAACATGCTGACGCTGCTACGTCTGGGCAACGCTGCCCAGCAGGAGCGCTTTCTGGCGCCGCTGGTGCGGGGAGAGCAGCGGGCCTGCTTTGCCATGACCGAACCGGCGCCAGGCGCCGGCTCCGACCCGTCCATGCTGCGCACACGGGCCGAGCGGCGCGGTTCGCGCTGGGTGCTGAACGGCCACAAGCAGTTCATCAGCGGCGGCGTGGGCGCGGACTTCGCCCTGGTGCTGGCACGCGGCGAGACCGGCGCCACCTTGTTCCTGGTGCCTGCCGACACCCCGGGTTACCGGGTGGTGCGCGACATCGGCATGGTCACGGGCTACCAGATCGGCGGACATGCCGAGATCCTGCTGCAGGACTGCGAGGTGGGCGACGACGCCGTGCTGGGTGAGCTAGGTCAAGGCCTGGCCCATGCGCAACTCAGGCTGGAGCCCGCGCGCCTTTCCCACTGCATGCGTTACATCGGCCGCGCCCGCCGCGCGCTGGAAACGGCGCAGGCCTACGTCGCGCAGCGCGAGTCGTTCGGCGCGCGTCTTGCGGACCTGCAGCAGGTGCAGGCGATGATCGCGGACTCGCACATCGACCTGCATGCCAGCCGCCTCATGACGCTGGATTGCGCGGCCCGCATGGACGCGGGCCTGCCGGTAAAGCAGCACAGCGCCATGACCAAGGTTTTCGTGTCCGACGCCGTGAACCGCGTGGCCGACCGCGCCGTGCAAATGATGGGCGCCTTGGGGCTGTCCGACGACACGCCGGTGTCGATGATCTGGCAGGAGATGCGCCCTTTCCGCATCTACGACGGCGCCAACGAACTGCACCGCGCCACGCTGGCGCGCCGGCTGATGGCGCAAGCCTGAGCCTCAACGGAGACGACGATGGACAACCCCCGATTCCAGGCCTACCGGCTGCACGCCGGCGCGGCGGGCGAGCCGCCGCAGGGCCGCTTCGAGACGCTGACCGCCGACCAGTTGTCTGCGGGCGACACGCTCATCAAGGTGGCCTATGCGGGCCTGAACTACAAGGATGCGCTGGCGCAGGCCGGACGCGGCGGCATCGTGCGCGACTACCCCCGCATCGGCGGCATCGACCTGTCCGGCACCGTGGTGCATTCCGCCGACCCCGCGCTTTCGCCGGGCCAGGAGGTCGTCGTGCACGGCTTCGGCATCGGCGTGGATTGCGACGGCGGCCATGCCGAGTTTGCGCGGGTGCGCCATGACTGGGTGCTGCCGCTGCCCGCGGGCATCGGCCTGCGCGACGCGGCCGTGCTGGGCGCAGCCGGCTACACCGCCGCGCTGTCGCTGCACTGGATGGAACACTGCGGACTGACGCCCGCGCACGGCGACGTGCTGGTCACCGGCGCCACGGGCGGCGTGGCCAGCGTCGCGATCGACATCCTGAGCCAGTGCGGCTACCGCGTCTGTGCCATGACCGGCAAGCCGGACGCCGCGGACTATTTGCGCTCACTCGGCGCCCAAGAAGTGATCGCCCCGCCCGATCTGTCGGCCGGCATCAAGCCGCTGATGAGCGCGCGCTGGGCGGGCGTGATCGACTCCGTGGGCGGCGCGCTGCTGGCCCACGCGCTGGCCAGCGTGAAACCGGACGGCGTTGCCGCTGCCTTCGGCAACGCGGGCGGCGCGGAGCTGCCCACGTCGGTCATCCCCTTCATCCTTCGCGGCATCAAGCTGCTGGGCATCAACGCCAACAGCCCCATGCCGTTGCGGCGCGAGGTCTGGAACAAGCTTGCCGGTGAATACCGCCCCGCGCACCTGGACTTGATCGCACGCGTCATCGAACCCCGCGAGCTGCCGCAAGCGCTTGCCGCCCTGCTCGAACGCGGCAGCACCGGCCGCAGTGTCGTCCGCTACTCCTGAACGCCGATATCCATGAACCCGTCTGCTCTCCCCTCCCTGTCCCGCCTCTTCGATCCGCAAGGGATTGCCATCGTCGGCGCCTCGGCCACGCCCGGCAAGATCGGCGCGATGCCCGTCAGCCTGCTGCTGCAGCACGGCTACGGCGGCCGCATCGTCCCCGTGAATCCGCGCGCGGACACCATCGCTGGCCTGCCTGCCGTGCCCGGCCTGGACGCGCTCTTCGCGGACATCGACCTGGCCATTCTGGCGGTGCCCGCCGCCCACGCCGCGCAGGCGCTTGAACGCGCCCGCCCGGGCCAGGTGGGCGCCGCCGTGGTGTTTACCTCCGGCTTTTCCGAAACCGGCGCGCAAGGCGCGGCCGAACAGGACCGGCTATGCGCCATCGCGCGCGAGCGCGGCATCCGGCTGCTGGGACCGAATTGCCTGGGCTTCATGAATGTGCGGCGCAACGTCTACGCGACGTTCTCGCCCGCGCCCGCCAACGGCATCGTCGCCGCCGGCGGCATCGGCATGGTGACGCAAAGCGGCGCGTTCGGGGCCTACGCCTACAGCATGGCGCGCGAGCGCGGCCTGGGCCTGTCGCACTGGATCAGCACCGGCAACGAGGCCGACATCGACGTTGCCGACTGCATCGAATGGCTGGCCGGCGATACGCACACCCGCGTCATCATGGCCTACATGGAAGGCTGCCGCGACGGCGCCAAGCTACGCCGCGCGCTGTCCGCGGCGCGCGCTGCCGGCAAGCCCGTGGTCGTGACCAAGATCGGCCGCACTCAGGCCGGCGCGCAGGCTGCGGCCTCGCACACCGCGGCACTTGCCGGCGACGACGCCGTGTACGACGCGCTGTTCCGCCAGTACGGCGCCCTGCGCGCGCGCACCATCGAGGAATTCTTCAACCTGGGCTATGCGCTGGACACCTGGAAGCATCCGCCGCAAGGCCGCCGCCTGGGCATCTTCACCATTTCCGGCGGCGTGGGCGCGCTGATGGCCGACGACGCCGCCGACAGCGGACTGACGCTGCCCGAACCGGCCGCGGACGCGCAGGCCAGGCTGCTGGAACGCGTGCCGTTTGCCAGCGGCCGCAATCCGGTCGACGTCACCGGCCAGGCCGTCTCCGAACCCGGGCTGCTGCTGGCCACCGCCGACGACATGCTGGCCGGTGGCCGCTACGATGCCCTGGCTGTCTTCCTGGCCGCCGCGGGCTCGTCCGAAGCGCTGTGGCCCACCTTCGAAGCCTTCGCGCGGCAGATGCAGGCGCGCCATCCCGACGTGCCGCTTGCAATTAGCGCCCTGTTCCCGCCTGCGCGGCGGCGCGAACTGGAGCGTCTGGGTTGCCTGGTGTACCCGGATCCCAGCGCCGCCGTCCGCTCGATCGCCGCGGTGGCCGCAATGTCATCCCATTCCGGCCGCGGAACAACGCAAGCGGATCCCGCCCCGGACACGGCTAACCGTGCGCCGCTGCGCGAAACCTATACCGAAATCCAGGCCATGGAACTGCTGCGCGACGCCGGCATGCCGGCTTCCCCGAGCACGCTAGCGGTTGACGCCGACGCGGCCGTGCGCGCCGCCGGCGACCTTCGCGGGGCGGGCCAGGACATTCCTGTCGTCCTAAAAGTGGTCTCGCCAGACATCACGCACAAAAGCGACGTGGGCGGCGTCAAGCTCAACATCCGGGGCGAGGACGCGGTGCGACGCGCTTATGCGGACATCATGGCCGCAGTAAGCCAGCATCGCCCCGATGCCCGCGTCGAGGGGGTGCTCGTCGCGCCCATGGCGCCCAAGGGCGTGGAATGCATCGCGGGCGTGCATTGCGACCCCGTGTTCGGGCCCGTGGTCATGTTCGGACTGGGCGGCGTTTTCGTCGAGGTGCTGAAAGACGTCAGCTTCCGGCTGGCGCCCTTTGGCCGCGATGAGGCCCTGGACATGATTCGCGAGATCAAGGGATACGCGCTGCTGCAGGGCGCGCGCGGGGCGCCCCCGTGCGATGTCGATGCCCTGGCCGACGCGCTGGCCACCCTATCCCGGTTCGCGCATGCGCACGCCGGGGATTTCAGCTCGGTCGAGATCAATCCCTTGCTGGCGCTTGCCGAGGGACAGGGCGCGGTGGCGCTGGACGCGGTGGTGATTCGGAAAGGCCAGCCGGCATGAGGCGCTGGGCGTTTGGACCAGCTAGTCCGCATCCAGAACGCGCGCCGGGATCTCCGGCCGCACAGCCTGGCCCGGGCGCCAAACGCCCATCGACTTCCTACAGATAATCTTTGTATCGGCGAATGTACTCGCGCGCGCTTTGGTTCAGCTCGCGAACACAGCGATCCGCCTCGTCCACGTCGTTGCGAATCATGGCGTCAAGCAGCGTCCGGTATTGCTTGATTCCCATCTCGGCGCGTCCAGGCAACAACGCCACGCGCCGCATCGTCACTTGCATGCGTTCGTAAATTCGTTCAATCAGATCGCTGAGCACGGGGTTGTTGGCGATTTCGTTCACGCGATTACGGAACCGCACGATGGTGTCGACATGCGACTCGATGTCGCCGTCCCTCAACGTCTCCTCAAACTGCGGGCCGAGCATCTGCTGAAGCGCTTCGTAGTCGGTTGCCGAAGCATTCTCCATGGCCAGGCGAACGGACAGGCTGTCTAGCGTCTCGCGGACCTGGTAGAGGCGATAGGTGGTTTCCATGTCGACGGGAACCACCACCGCGCCCTTGTTCGGAACCCGTTCGATCAGGCCGCGGTCTTCCAGCGTAGCCAGCACCTCGCGGGCCTTGGCACGCGGGATTCCGTAGTTCTTCACGAGATCTTCTTCCGGCAGGCGCGAACCCGGCAGCAACGCTTGGGAAGCAATGCGCTGTCGTACATCCAACACGACTGCCTGGGTGGACGGCATGCTTTTGCGCTCTTTTGCAGGGGCAGTTTGCGCTTTTGGTTTCTTCGGAGAAGTGGCCATGTTTTGGGCAGGTCGAGGCAAGGTTTTGATGCCGTCGATCATAGCACTCTTATCGCACTCAAGATTGTGCACAATCTTGCGCTCATGCTCGTATTTTCTTATTGACACAATGATTTGCGCCAGCGCAAGATACCCCACATCGCATCACCCGACGCCGATTTCCGAAGGAGAGTGCCTTGTCATCAGCCATGCCTGCATCCCTGCCGGGCCCAATTTGCCAGCAGTACCAAATAAAGCGGGACGCACTTGTCGCTCGCGGAGTCGCCAACGGAGCGCCCATCTTTGCGGCCCGCGCAAGCGGGTCCGAAGTGGTCGACCTCGACGGCAATACCTTCCTGGATTTCGCAGGGGGCATCGGCACGTTGAACGTGGGCCACGCGCACCCGGAGGTCGTTGCCGCGGTCAAGCGGCAGGCAGACGACTATCTGCATACCTGCTTCAACATCGTCATGTACCCCGGCTACATCGACCTCGCCGAAACGTTGGTCAACAAGCTGCCCGGCGACTGGCCCAAGAAGGTGATGCTGCAAAGCACCGGCTCAGAGGCCGTCGAGAACGCGATAAAGATCGCCCGCCGCGCAACGGGGCGTCAGGCGGTAGTGGCCTTTGAGGGCGCGTTTCATGGGCGCACCAACATGGCCCTTGCCCTCACTGCAAAGGCGCCCGCCTATAAAACCGGCTTTGGCCCCCTTGCTGGCGAGGTATACCGGGCTCCCTTCCCCTACGTGTATCGCACTGGCGCCGACGAAGAAACCGCGGCTCGCCAGGCCTATGAGCGCTTTGAACGCATGGTCGAAACCGAAATCGGCGCAAAGCAAGTCGCCGCGGTCATCATCGAACCCGTGCAAGGCGAGGGAGGTTTTCACGCCGCGCCGGCCAGCTTCATGCGCCAGCTACGCGAATTCTGCACAAGCCACGGCATCGTTCTGATCGCTGACGAGATCCAGTCCGGGTTTTGCCGAACGGGCCGCTGGTTTGCGACCGAGCACAGCGGAATCAGCGCCGATCTCTACACCCTGGCCAAATCCATGGGCGGCGGCATGCCGATCGCCGCCGTCGTCGGCCGCGCCGAACTCATGGACGCGCCCGATGTGGGCGGCCTGGGCGGGACCTACGCGGGCAATCCCCTGGCTTGCGCAGCGGCGCTGGCCGCCATTGCCGTCATGGAACGAGACGACTATGCCGGCCGCGCGCAGGCGCTGGGCCGTCAACTGGCCGAGCGATTCGAGGCATGGAAACGCGACATTCCCATCGTGGGGGATGCGCGCGGGCTGGGCGCGATGCGCGCCGTGGAAATCGTCACGGACAAAACCACCCACCGTCCGGACGGCCAAGCCACCGCGCGCATTGTGCGGCGCGCATATGAAGCCGGGCTGATCCTCGTGAAGGCGGGCTTTCATGGAAACGTGCTGCGCTTTCTTGGCCCGCTGAACATGAGTGCCGAGCAGTTGCAGCGCGGTTTGGACATCCTTGAAAAATCCATCAACGCCGAGGTGCGCGCATGAATACGCTATTGAAGTTGGACAACGCGCGTAAGGTCGTGCATCTGTTGGGAGACGCGCGCCCCGGCACGAACGTGCTGGTGCTGTATGACTACTACACCGAGCAGAATGTCCAGCCGCTGGCCATCGCCATCAACGAGTGCGGCGCCATTCCCCACATGCTGCAGATACCGGGCAGCCGCCAGCATGGGCGCCCATTTTCGCCCATCGTGGCCGACGCCATGTGCGGCGCGGACCTGGTGATTGCGCTTACGCGCGCCAACGCCGCCCATACCGAAGCGCGGCAAAAAGCCACTCGCGCCGGCGTCGGGGTAATAGTCTTGCCCGAATCGGATTTGCCGGATTTCTTTATGGCCGAGGGCTGGAACGCCGACTTTCAAGCCTTGCGTCCGCAAATCCAGGGGTTGGCTGATGCGCTCACCCAAGCCGATACGGCACGGGTCACCAGCGCTGCGGGTACCGACATCACGATGAGCATTGCAGGTCGTCGTGGCCGTGCGCTGCATGGATTTGCGAACACGGAAGACATCTCGGCGGGTTACTGCCTCGAATCCAGTCTGGCCCCCGTTGAAGGCACCGCCGAAGGCGTCATCGTGGTGAACGCCAGTATCCCCGGCGTGTCACTGATCCGAGACGAATCGGTTCGCATCACATTCGAGCGCGGCATGGCCGTGTCCATCGAGGGCGGGGCCGAGGCCGCCAAATTCCGGGATCTGCTTGCCGGGTTCCACGATCCCCTGGTCTACAACCTGGGCGAACTCGGTGTCGGCATGAATCCCTGCTGCCAGCTGGACGGAACGATGCTTTCCGATGAAAGCGTGTACGGCTCCATCCAGTTGGCGCTCGGCACCAGCGCCTACATCGGCGGAACGGTCAAGGCGGCCGCCCACTACGACACCATCGTGACCGATGCGCAACTCTGGCTGGACGGCAAACTGGTGCTCGACGGCACCACGCTGCATCTTGGGGACGCGCGATGAGCATTCGACTGGACCGCGGCCAGAACGGAATCGTCACCGTCTTGATGGACAGGCCTGCCAAGCGCAATGCCTTCACGCTCGACATGTATCGTGAATTCGGTGATGCATTCGACACGCTCAACGCCGATGACAGCGTCAGGTGCATCGTGGTGCGCGGCGCGGCAGGCGCTTTCTGTGCGGGTAGCGATATCGGCGGGTTCGACGAAACCCGCAGCGGCGCGGAACAGGCGCGAGAGTACGCCGAGTTCACGCTGGCCATGACTGACCGGCTCAAGCTCACGCCGCATCCCACGGTCGCATGCATCGAAGGCGCGTGCGTGGGCGGCGGGCTGGAGATCGCGGCCATGTGCGACATCCGCGTTGCGGGCCGGGGCGCCCGCTTTGGCGTGCCGATCAACCGCATCGGACTAACCCTGGACTACCGGGAACTGGCCGATCTGCTGGCCGTCATCGGTGGCACGCGCACGCTGGAAATCCTGCTCGAAGGCGCCGTTTTTGGTGCAGACGAGGCGCTGAACAAGGGCCTCGTCACAAGAGTGGTGGACGACGACAAGGTTGGCGATGAAGCCTATGAGGCTGCCGGGCGTATCGCTGCCGGCGCTCCCCTGGTCAACCGCTGGCACAAACAATTCGTGCGTCGCTTGCAAGCCGGCGGCGAACTGGCCGAACACGAACTGGCTCAGGCCTATGCCTGCTTTGACACCGAGGATTACCGCAACGGGCAGCGTGCCTTCCTGAACAAGGAAAAGCCTGTCTTTGCAGGTCGCTGAAAGGAAAGAGATGAAGCAGAACACTGCCGCGATGCCGCTGGACGGCATCAAAATTCTGGATCTGTCCCAAATCATGGCGGGGCCGTACTGCACCATGGTTCTGGCGGATCTGGGCGCCGAAGTCATCAAGATCGAAAAGCCTGGCGCGGGCGACGATTCCCGAGAGATGGGGCCCTATGTAAATGGAGAATCGAGCTGTTTTGCGCAGATCAACCGCAACAAGCTGGGCATTTCCCTCAACCTCAAGCGACCGGAACTGCGCGAAACCGTACTGGAGATGGTGCGGTGGGCCGATGTGCTGATCGAGAACTACCGCGTCGGCGTCGCCTCCGCGCTGGGGCTTGACTACGAAACGCTCAGCGCCATCAATCCCCGGTTGGTCTATTGCTCGATCTCGGGCTATGGGCAGACCGGGCCATATGCGGGCAAGGGGGGATTTGACCTGGTGGCGCAGGGCATGACTGGCATCATGAGCATGACCGGCGAGCCAGACGGACGCCCTCTCAAGTCGGGTATCG
Source organism: Pseudomonadota bacterium (assembly GCA_023432075.1). GTDB lineage: Bacteria > Pseudomonadota > Gammaproteobacteria > Burkholderiales > Burkholderiaceae_B > Achromobacter. Next base: position 14,955 of record JAEYVD010000860.1, read on the forward strand.
CCATCTATGACGTCGGCGCCGGACTGACCGCTACCTACGCCATCCTTGCCGCCTGCATTCACCAGCAGCGCACCGGCGAAGGCCAGCACATCGACATCTCGCTCGCCGAATGCGGACTGCCCTGGTTTATTTGGGAAGCCGCGGCCTACTTCGCGGAAGGCACGGTACCCAAGGCAACCGGAAGCCGTCACCGCGTGTCCGCGCCCTATCAAGCCTTTAGCACCGGCGACGGCTATATCGTCATTGGCGCCGCGAACCAACGCACCTGGGAAAAGCTCTGCACCGACGTCCTGGGTCGCCCGGAACTGATCCACGACCCGCGATTCCTGACCAATAGCGACCGTCTGGACAACATCGCCGAACTGGAGCCACTGCTGGAAGCCGAATTCGCGCGCGCCGACGCGGCTAGCTGGATCGCCCGATGCGAAAAGGCCCAAGTGCCGTGCGGCCCCATCAACGATTTCCACCAGGCGATGCAGGATCCGCATTATGCCGCTCGCGGCATGGTTCAGGAACTGGACCACCCCAAGCTGGGCCGCATGAAAACGGTCGGCATACCCACTAAATTTTCTCGTACGCCGGGCCAGATCCGGCGGGCTGCGCCCCTGCACGGCGAGCACACCGACGAAATCCTGCGTCGCTTTGGCGCGTCGCCAGAAACCATCGCGCAATGGCGCGAACACGGCATCGTCCAGTAAAGAAGCAGATATCTCCACAGCACAAAAAAAAGCAGTCAAGGGGCCGGGCAGTCAGCCGGCATATTCGAAGTGAAGAATCGCGTCTCACGCGAAATCAAGGAACGAATATGAAAACGCAGCAACCCAAGAACACGTCCCGCCGCGATTTTTTATCGGTTGGCCTGGTGCTGGCTGGCGCAAGCCTGGCCCCCTGGAGCCTGCGCGCCGCGCCTGCGGGGCAGCCATTTCGCATCGGCGCGCTCAATTCCATCACCGGCGTGGGCGGCCCGTATGGGGTGCCGATGCTCGAGGCCATTCGACTGGCTGTCGACGAGGTGAACGCCGCTGGCGGCGCCGCCGGGCGTCAGCTGCAGCTCTTCGCCGAGGATGATCAGACCAAACCCGACGCTGCTGTGCTCGCGGCGAAAAAGCTGATTGAGGTGAATCAGGTCCAGGCGGTGGTCGGAATTTGGCCCTCCTCGGTGGGTCTGGCCGTCATGCCCATCACCAACAACGCCGGTCTCATCATGATGAACACCTGCGGCGCCCCTGAAATGCTGACGGAGAACCGCAAAGGCCTTGCCTGGATGTTCCAGGCATCGAACGCGGTTTTTGGACGCGCCTTTGCAGAGGTGGCACGCCAGCGCGGCTTCAAGCGCCCGGCAGTCATGGCCTTCAACAACTCCACCTTTGTCGGGCTGGCCAACTATTTCAAAGAGACGTGGGAGAAAGACGGCGGCAAGGTCAGCAGCATGGTGATCTACGAACCGAATCAGACCACCTACCGAACCGAATTGAACCGGGTCCTTGCAACGAAGCCGGATGTGATCGCAATGGGCTCGTATCGCCCCGACGCAACGATTCTGCTGCGCGAGTGGTACCAGACCGGTCAGGACTGCAAATTCATCATGCCGGGCTGGACCGCCAACGAAGCGCTGGTCAAGGCGCTGGGAAAGGAGGTCACCGAGGGCATCATCTCGATTTCCAACGTCGCGGCAAGCGGAAACCCGGCTTACAAGAGCTTCTCCGAGCGGTTCCGCGCCAAGGTCAAGCACGATCCCGATGTGTTTGCCGCCCAGAGCTACGACATGGTCATTGCCCTGGCCCTTGCCATCGAAGCCGCCGGACCGACCGCGGACATCGCCGCGATCAACGGACAGGTCAAGGCGGTCACCCGGCATGGCGGGGAAAAGATCTCTTCGTTTGCGCAGGGCCGTGATCTCATCCGTGCCGGCAAGGCGGTGGACTACGACGGCGCATCGTCAAACCTGGAGTTCGGCGCGCATGGCGAGACCGTGCCGGATTTCGGCGTATCGGAAATCGAAAACGGCAAACT
>JAEYVD010000864.1 GCA_023432075.1 Pseudomonadota bacterium
GCCTGGGGGGCGTCGGGCAGAAACGGCGGCTCGGTGTCGCCGGCCTTTTCGGCCGGCGCCGATGCCATCCGCAAGCACGTCGACGAAGACCACTACCGCCAGCTTTACCGGCTGTCGATGGAAGGCGTCGAGATCATCCGCAACAACATCCGCGATCTGCGCATCGCCGACGCGCACAAGGTGGACGGTCGCCTGCGCGTCGTGCGCTACGAGGCGACCGACGCGCTGCGCCAGTGGTGCGACAGCCAGCAGCGCGACTTCGGGCGCGACGTGCGGCTGCTGTCGCGCAGCGAAGTCCGCGAGCGTCTCGTGTCCGATGTCTATTTCCAGGGCATCGAAGACCCGTCATCCTTTCACTTCCATCCGCTGAACTACGCCCGCGCGCTGGCTCGCGAGTGCGTCCGGCTGGGCGTGCGCATCCATGAAGACTCGCCGGTCGTGCACGCCACGCTAGACGGCGCGGTCAAGCACCTGAAGACCGAACAAGGGCAGATCGACGCCGCCACTGTCGTGCTGGCCACCGGCGGCTACACCGGGGACGTCGTGCCCGCCTTGCGCCGCGCCATGCTGCCCATCGCCACCTACATCATGCTGACCGAACCGCTCGGCGACCGCGTCCGCGAAGCCATCCGCAGCACCGCCGCCATCGGCGACGACCGGCGCGCCGGCAACTATTACCGGGTCCTCGATGGCGGCCGCATCGGCTGGGGCAGTAGAATCACCACCCGTGTCGACGACCCGCCCGATCTGGCCGAGTCCCTGCGCCGCGAATTGCTTGGCGTCTATCCCCAATTGCAGGGGGTGCGCGTGGAGGCGGCGTGGTCCGGACGCATGGCCTACGCGCGGCACCTGATGCCGCAGATCGGCCTGCTGGGACCCGGCGTCTGGTATTGCACGGCGTTCGGCGGCCACGGCATGAACACCACCTCCATAGGCGGACGCGTCGTGGCCGAGGGGATCACCGGCGACACGCAGCGCTACAAGCTCTTCGAACCGTTCGGGTTGGCCTGGAATGGCGGGAGCCTGGGCACGGCGGCGGTTCAACTGACTTATTGGTCCTACCAGGCGCGCGATTGGTGGCGTGAACGTCAATCGCGGGGCTGATTATTGCGGGCCTGATTATTCAGGCCCGACTACTGCGGGCATGACAGGGTGTAGAGAATGCAAGGCAACAAACAGAGCGCATTGGCACAACGGCTGCGAGCCTTGCGCCAGGCGCGCGCGTGGACCCTGAAGCAGGCGGCCGAGGCCACCGGCGTGTCCGCGTCGACCCTGTCAAAGATCGAGAACAGCCTGCTGTCCCCCACCTATGACAACCTGATCAAGATCGCCGCCGGCCTGGACCTGGACGTCGCCGAACTCTTCACCGCGTCCGACGCCCACATGGGCACCGGCCGCCGCAGCCTCAGCCGCCAGGGCGAAGGCCGCCAATACGAAACCCCGTACTACGACCACCGCCTGCTGTGCACCGCGTTGTCCCACAAGCGCATGATGCCGTTCCACACGCGCGTCAAGGCCCGCTCCTTCGACGAGTTCCAGGACTGGAGCCGCCATGGGGGAGAGGAATTTGTCTATGTGCTGGAGGGAGAGGTGCAGCTCTATACCGAGTTCTACGAACCGGCGCGGTTGAAGGCGGGGGAGAGCTTCTATATAGACAGCCGCATGGGACACCGGGTGATCAGCCTGAGCCCGGAGGATGCGATCGTGCTGTGGGTGTCCACGCATACGGACATTGGCGAGGAGTAGGGGGGCGCCTAGCCAGGGGGGGGCCCTCGGCTAGAGGCGACCGGCTTAGGGGCGACGAACTTTTTTCCGCAACAGGGTAAAATGCGCGGCCCGGACAGGTTCCGGGCGTCTTCACACCGCGCGGCAGTAGCTCAGCTGGATAGAGCACGGGCCTTCTAAGCCCGGGGTCGGGGGTTCGAGCCCCTCCTGCCGCGCCAGAAATTCCTAATAAATCAACGGGTTGGTCGGAAAATAATTATTCTAAGAGCCCGTTGTTTATTTGCACTCGCGGTCTGAGTGCACTCGCATTTGCACTCACTTTGCACCCTCAGCGCGATCCCTCATAGCCTCTAACGCGGCGATATAGCGCAAGGCTGCGTCCTTGTCGTCCGTCCAGGCGGAAGCCAACAGCGACCCTTGCTTGTTGATGGACTGCACGATCCACCAGCGCCCGCGCTCACGCAGACGATTCTCCGCGATGGACGTGTAGTACAGGCGCGTCGTGGTCTGCTTGGCCTTCGCTCGGGCGGGGTTCCATGCGGACTGCTGGGCGATCACACCATCCCCGAACTCCACGTACGTCTCCGTAGCCCTCACTCCTTCGGGGCGGTACTTCTGCGGCTGCTCAATTAGCACCTGCTCGATAACCGCAAGCGGGTTGGCCGGAGCGGGCACGGGCGTGTACGAGACGATCTTGGATGCGCAGGCAGTCAACAGCACCGTGAGCATCGCGGCGAATATGGCTTTCATGGGTCCTCCCTGGAACGTGAGGCCGTAATGATAGCCGGGCGACCCGGACCGAATTTCGATGCGATTTTCCGAGGGGGTAGCACGCACTCGCCCGCCCGCGATTTCCCCCCGTGCCGGGTGCCTCCTGTGCGCTGCCGGGAATCGGGCCGTACGCCGCTGGGAATTCACGCCGAGCCCAGCCCATGCCGCCGCCCTGCGGGGCGCGTGGTGGCCGTCCCGGTGCGTCCCTGGGGCATATCTGCACTCACGGTTTGCACTCGCCTGGACGGCCTGCGGGCTAGCGCTAGCAATGGCGCGGCTTGCGGCAGGGTGACGCTGGGCTATTCATTCCAGTATTCAGCCTGTAGCGCCCGCTGCGGCCCGCGTTGTGGCCGGGTAGGTGCTAGGAAGTCCCCGCGCTTTCAGCGCGCCACGGGGCCGCTATGGCTCGCCTGCGTCACGCGGCGTATTGCCCATGGCTAGGCCCTGCGGAAGTCGATTGGGAATTGCGGGATTGGATGCGTGTGCATGCGCGCTCCCATCTTTCTCATGCTTTTCGCCTGTACTCGCCTGCCATGTCCCGGGGAAGTTGATTCAGTACCCAGTTAGACATACACCGGTCATTCCTGCCGTCATCTGTTAATGCACCCGAAGGATGCCAACCATCCACCCAGCCCCAGGGAATGAACCCAGGTAAGACACCCGCCTATATCCAGCCAGGACACCCAGCCTAATAGACAGGGAGACAACCCCGGGCCACGCAGACAGAGTAAGCAGGACAGCTAGCCAGACAGTACCGAGCCTAAGCACTACAGACAGGCCGGGATAGGTAGGCGGAACGACCACGCAGGCAGAGCAGGACACGACGCCATCCTATCCCGGTAAGGGTCGCTTGCTTTGGCCACCCCTACGCTACGTCGGATCGGGAGCTTGAGAACACTCTTCACGAACTGAGGCAACGGATCAACGTTGTTGGAATTGCAACGCCCGCCGGCGAATCCTGGGACAGCTGGTTTGATGCCAACGGCTCGACGCCGGAATCTATGACGCAGCGCGAGCAACCGGCAGACCACGAGCGCGAGCCGTTCTCCTGACAGGAATAGCCCAATCCGGCCTAAACCGGATGGCTTGAACGTCGTTGATCGAACCAGTTGGCATCGCCCTTCGCAAACGCAGCTTGAAGTTCGGCTGCTTGGAAAAGGAAAAGCCTCAATTTATCAAAGGCTTGCGCAAAACTTCCGAGGTCGATACCAAAGTATTTTCTTAGGTAATACCAAAGTAAATTTTAAGGATATTGCCGTCTACCCGATGCCGTCGGGAGGTGCGGGAGGCTCGCTTTTACTGGATCGTGCGCCGACTGTTGTGAGTTCGCGGATGCCTAACCGTCGTGGCACTGACGGTGATTAGGAAATACGGCCGGGCCGGCCGTCCAATAAGCCGTGCCAATGTTTTCCGGACGACGGAGCGCCCCTATGGCAGAGGCGTTGCAATCGTATGACCTCTTGCGACCGAGGCTGTGTGAAAACCCTTTGACGCCGCTACGGCGATCTAGATAGAGTTTGGTATCTCGATCCCGGGAGTCGACATGCCCCGATTCATCGAAGGTCAGGACCGGCAGCAGGTAGCGTTGAT
>JAEYVD010000042.1 GCA_023432075.1 Pseudomonadota bacterium
GGCCAGCGCCACCGCCGTGGAACTGGTGGGACCCGCACGCGCCGGACGCGCCATCTCGACGGTGGCCTTCGGCATCGTGGCCGCCACGGTGTTCGGCATTCCCATCGGCGTGCTGATCTCGGCCGCCTTCGGATGGCGAGCCGCATTCTGGGTGCTGTCCGCCGTGGCATTCGCCAAGGCCCTGCTGCTGCTCCTGACCTTTCCCCGCACGCGGCTCCGGGCCGACAGCGTGCGCCTGGTCACGCAGTTGCGCATCCTGCGCGATCCCATGGTGGTCAGTCACGTCTGGCTGTCGCTGCTGGTGTTCACGGGCATGTTCACTGCCTACACCTACCTGGCCGACATGCTCGAGCGCCTGGGCGGTTTTGACGGCGAGACCGTCGGCTGGACAATGATGGCGTTCGGCGCGGTCGGACTGGCCGGCAACACGCTGGGCGGGCGCCTCGTGGACCGCAGCCCGCTGGGCGCCACGGCCCTTTTTTCGGCGCTGATGGCCGTGGGCCTGACGTTCGTTGCACCCGCCATGCAGTCGCATGGCCTGCTGGCGGTGGCGCTGGGAATCTGGGGCATCGCCCAGGCCGCGCTGTTCATCGTCTGCCACGTGCGGCTGATGAAGTCCGCCCCCGAAGCGCCCGCCTTTGCCGCGTCGCTGAACATCTCGGGCGCCAACATCGGCATCGGCCTGGGCGCCGTGGTGGGCGGGCACGTGATCGACCACTACGGCCTGACGGCGCTGGGCGGCGCAGCCGCCATCATCGTGGCGGTTTCCGTGGGCCTGGCCGCGCTGATGATGGCGGCGGCGCGCGGCCGTCGTCAGTCCAAGGCGGCGTGCGCCAACGCCGTCTGAGCCGGCGCCGGTGTCCAGGCCGCCACGCCGGTTCCGGCGGGCAATTGCGCGATGGCAGGCTATTGCGTTTGACAGTACAATAGAGGTTCTTGGGGCCGATCCGGATTCGACGTGGGTCGCGAAACAACTCAGGGCATGCCGAGCACCAGTACGCTCGTTAAACCACTGGAACACTACAAACGCCAACGACGAGCGTTTCGCTCTCGCCGCTTAAGCGGTGAGCCGCTGCACTGATCTGTCCTTGGGTCAGGCGGAGGAAGGCAACTTCCTAGGGGGGTAACCCTCGAACCGCAGCAGCGACATTCACAAGGAATCGGTCTGCGCTGGGGTCACACGGCTCAGATTTAAATTACGTGAATCGCTTTGGTCCGGCCTGTCGGTTGGCTAAGTCCAAAGTTAAAACTAAATAAATCGACTACGCATGTAGAACTGGTTGCGGAGGGCTTGCGGACGGGGGTTCAATTCCCCCCGGCTCCACCAAATTCCGTTCAGCAACGTCAGCTGAAATCAAAAATCCTCAAGGGTGCAAATCCTTGAGGATTTTTTTCGTCCCTGCGACCGGCAGACGACCTGCCGGCGAATCAACCGCTTACTGCCGATTGACCCAGTCCTGCGCGCCCTCGATGAACCACGGGAGATTCAGGCGTTCGCCTTCGCCGGACTGGATCGTCAGGCGTTGGCCGGACGGATTTCCGCTGGGGTTTGACCCTGCTGGCGTATCGAGGGTACGGCTGCGGTAGTCCATGTCGGTTCGCTGTTGCGGCGTGTTTGCGCAGGCGGCGAGCGAGGCGATGGCCGCGCCGGCCAGAAGCAGCCTCAGCGCTGCGTGGTGAGACTTCATGAGTTCGGATTCCTGCTTGGCGGCACGGGCCGGTGTGCCGGGCGAGATGGCCTTTCCCGTACCTTACTCGCATTGAGACGCTCGCGTCAGCCCGCCGCCGCGCTTCCCGGCAACGCAAAGGGACGACGCGGGGGAATGTCGCGTGAAGATCCCGCACACCACGGTGCCCGTCCAACGCCGCATAACAGGCGCGCCGGGCAACTGAAATCAATTGTTTCATGACCTTCAGGGCGGCCGCATGGAACGCACAGCGATTTGGCCCCAAATTTCGGTCTATTCCCTTGATGCGCCATAGCGGTTATCCCCCAGGCGTGCCCATCGCACCCTGGCGACCGATGGGGAAAGCCGGACATAGTCCGACACATATTACGAATACTTTCAAGACACAATGTACGCAAGAAAATGCCGCCGGCGTGGGGAGGCCGATTCTCGCTATGAAAGTGCTGTCGATATTCGGCACGCGTCCCGAAGCCATCAAGATGGCTCCGCTGGTTACCGCGCTGCAAAACGAGCCGCAGATTCAAAGCGTGGTGTGCGTCACAGGGCAGCACCGCGAGATGCTGGATCAGGTGCTGTCGCTGTTTGAGTTGAAGGCGCAGCATGACCTGGACATCATGGTGCCCAACCAGACCTTGAACGGTTTGTATGCCCGCCTGATCAGCCGGGTGGACGGGGTGCTGGAGGCGGAGAAGCCGGATTGCGTGCTGGTGCATGGCGACACGAGCACGGCATCGGCGTGTGCGCTGGCCTCCTTTCACCGGCGCGTGCGCGTCGGTCATGTGGAGGCCGGACTGCGTACGGGCAATCTGGCGATGCCCTTCCCCGAGGAAATGAACCGGCGCGTGGTCGATGCAATCGGCGACCTGTTGTTCGCGCCGACCGCGCAATCGCGCGGCAACCTGCAGCGCGAGAACCTGGCGGGCAGCATCACGGTGACCGGCAACACGGTGATCGACGCGTTGGCGATGACGTGCGCCAAGCTGACCGCCGGCAGCGCGCTCACCCGCATGCTGCAGACGCGGTATGCATGGCTGAACCCGAACCGCCGTCTGCTGCTGGTGACCGGCCACCGGCGCGAGAGTTTTGGCGAGGGGTTCCGAAACATCTGCGCGGCGCTGGCCGAACTGGCGCAGCGAAACGACCTGCAGATCGTGTACCCCGTGCACCTGAATCCGCAGGTACGCGGCGTGGTGATGGCTGAACTCTCCGGGCTTGCCAATGTCCACCTGATCGACCCGCTGGATTACCTGGATTTTGTCTGGTTCATGCAGCGCTCTCACCTGATCCTGACCGACTCCGGCGGCGTTCAGGAAGAAGCGCCTTACCTGGGCAAGCCGGTGCTGGTGATGCGCGACGTGACCGAGCGGCCCGAAGCGGTGCAGGCCGGCACCGTGGCGCTGGTGGGCACCGACACGCGGCGCATCGTCACCGAGGTCAACCGCCTGCTGGAAGACCCCGCGCTGCACGGCGCCTTCTCGCGGCGGATCAATCCCTACGGCGACGGCAAGGCCAGCCAGCGCATCGTCGATGCGCTCTGCGGCCGTGCCGTATCCGAATTTGCTCCCCACGCTAACGCCCCGTCCTCTTTCTGATTCTTGCCGCGATGCCATTCTTGCCCGGAGCCTTCATGCCCCTCTCCTCACAAGCCACCGATGTCCGTACGTTGTGCCGCGCCTTGATCGCGGCGGGGCTGCTGGCGCCGCTGGCCGCGATGGCCAGTCCGGCCGGCGACGCGTTGCGCCGGCTGCAGAGCGACGACATGGTCACGCGCAGCACCACGCTGGAGGACCTGGGCATCAGCGAGCCCGTGGTCCTGGCCAACAGCGATGCGCGGCAGGAGTTCTATTTGCCGGTGCCGCGCGGCGTGCCGGTCACGGACGCCCGGCTGGATTTCGACGCGCGCTACACCAAGGGGGAGCCGGGCCGGACCAGCATGGTGCTGTGGCTGGACGGCGTGCCGCAAGCCGCGCAGCGTATCGCCGATGGCGACGGGTCGGCCAGCCGGACGCTGGCCGTGGAGCGCCGCACGCGCGAGTCGGGATTTCTGCGCGTGGGCGTGGACTGGCAGTCCGACATCGCGCTGCGCCACTGTGAAAGCAACCGTGCGACCGGCAACGCGCTGACGATCTCGCCGCAGACGCGCCTGACCTATCGCTATGACGCATCCGCGATCAACAACCTGGATGATGCATGGGCCTCGCTGCCCGGCAAGCCTGTGCTGATGGTCGCCAGCCGCAAGCTGGACCAGCAGGCTTTTGACAGCGCCTGGCGCATGGGCGTGGCGATGGAGCGCAGCGGCAAGCGCGTGGCGGTCAGGGCCTTTCCGGCGGTGGGCGAGGACGTGGACACGCGGGGCTTGCAAGCGCCTGCCGGCCTGGCGCAGGTGCCGGCGTTTGCCGCGCTGACCGGCAAAGAAACCCACAAGCTCGCCAACCCGGCGGAAATCGGCGCCCTGCTGGTGATGGGCGCGCCGGCCGTGGCCGGCGATGTCGTGATTGCCGACGCGGCGCTGACCAAAAAATACGGCGAGGCCCTGGACGCCTTGCAGGCCCAGCTGGCCTCGGACCCCGATGCCGCGGACGCCTTCAAGGCGTGGCGCCAGCAGCGCATGCCGCTGGCGGGCGCCGGCCTGCCGTCCAAGGAGATCCGCCTGGTGTCGCTGGGCCGGCAGGCGGTCATCGCCGTTGCGGCCGATGCGGGCGCGCAAGGCGCGGGCGTCTTCGACACGGCGTGGCGCCGCATCCTGGCCAGCCGTCAGGTGCAGGTGCAGACGGCCCTCCCGCCGCAGTCCCTTCAGGATGGCGGCGTGCGCCTGTCGACGCTGGGCGGCTCGTCCGCCAGCTTTGACGTGGTGGCGCGCGGGGATTGGAACACCTCGTTTCCGCTGGCTGCCGTGACCAGCGATGGCCGCGTGCCGGATGAACTCATCATGGATGTGGCGGCAGCGCCTGGCGCGTCATCCACGCGCCCCGTCGCCTCGGTGTTCTGGAATGGCATCCTGCTGGGCGCCAAGCAACTGGAGGCCGATGGGCGGCCGGAACAGCTGACGGCGCGCGTGCCGGGCTATGCGCTGGGCGTGACCAACGCGGTCCGCGTGACATTCCAGCGTCAGCCCGTGTCGGTGGACTGCAACGAGATCCCGCAGGGCTATCCCGTGAACGTGCTGCCGACCAGCTATGTGAAGCCCGGCAAGTCGCAGCCGGACGGCACCTTCGTGGGCCTGCTGCCGTCGATGGCGGGATCGCCGCAGGTACTGATTCCCGACAGCTATCTGGCCGACGCGCCCGCCAACATCAAGCGGGTGATCGGCATCGCCGCGGCCAGCGGCGTATCGGCCACGCGCGCCGAACTGGCGGTGTCGCCCGCCGGGCAGGCAGTCAAACCGGCCCGCGCCTTCCTGGCGATGGAATTGCCGGTGGAAGGCGCCAAGCCCGCCGTCAAAGTCACCGACCGCAAGCAGCTGCAGGTGGCGGGCAAGAACACGGCATGGCTTGATATTTCCGGCCTCACCCAACTGAGCACCGCGGAAGTCGTCAGCGCCGGCGGCCAAGACGGCGTGCTGTGGCACACGCTGGGCGAGCAGCCCGGCATGACGGATGCGCCCTTCGTGCTCAATCGCGGCAACATCGCGATCATCGGCGCGACGGGTCCGGTAGCGTGGATAGACAGCGCCAATCCGGACGCGAGCCATCCGCCCGGGGCAGGCGAAAGCGCCTTCTTCGAATGGCGGCGGTATATCTCGTGGAGCGTGCCGGCCATCAGCATCAGCCTGTTGGTGCTGCTTCTGATCCTGATCTTCGCGATGCGCGTCAGCCGCAGGAAGAACAAGGATCCCAAGTAAGGCCCGGTCGACATGTCCTCGCTCTACTGGCCCTACCTGATCGCGGATTACTACCGCGGGCTGGAGGTCGTGACCGCCGTGGTGGGCGTCATCATCCTGCTGTCCAGCCTGGATGACCTGTTCATCGACGGCTGGTACTGGGTGCGCGAGCTGCGGCGCCGGCTGACGGTCAAGCGCCGCTACGCGCCGCTTACCGCCGAGCAGTTGCGCGCCAAGGAAGAGCAGCCGCTGGCGATCATGGTGCCGGCCTGGCTGGAGTACGACGTGATCGCCTCGATGCTGGAAACCATGGTGTCGACGCTGGAATACAAGAACTACATGATCTTCGCCGGGACCTACCAGAACGACGAGCGAACGATCAAGGAAGTGGAGCGGATGCGGCGCCGCTATCGTCAGCTGGTCCGCGTGGAGGTGCCGCACGACGGCCCGACCTGCAAGGCCGATTGCCTGAACTGGATCGTGCAGGCGATCTTTGCGCAGGACGCCAAGCAGCCCGTGCCGTTTGCCGGCGTGATCCTGCACGACAGCGAGGACGTGCTGCACCCGCTGGAACTGAAGTACTACAACTACCTGCTGCCGCGCATTGATTTCATCCAGCTGCCGGTGACGTCGCTGGAGCGGCACTGGCACGAGCTGGTGGCGGGCACCTACATGGACGAGTTCGCGGAATGGCACACCAAGGACCTGGTGGTGCGCGAGAGCCTGTCCAAAATGGTGCCGTCCGCGGGCGTGGGCACGTGCTTTTCGCGGCGGGCGCTGGTGGAACTGGCCGCCGAGACAAACAACCAGCCGTTCAACACGGACACGCTGACCGAGGACTACGACATCGGCGCGCGCCTGGCGCAGCGCGGCATGCGCCAGATCTTCGGCAAATTCCCGGTCGAATACGTGACGCGCCGCCAATCGTGGTTCGGCATGGGCAAGGAACGCATCGCGCCGCTGCGCATGCCGCTGGGCGTGCGCGAGTACTTTCCGAACACCTTCCGCACCGCTTACCGGCAGAAGGCGCGCTGGACGCTGGGGATCGGGCTGCAGGGCTGGCAGCAAGTGGGGTGGACGGGGTCGCTCGCGACGAAGTACCTGCTCTTTCGCGACCGCAAGGGTCTGGTCACATCCTTCATTGCCATCCTGGCCTACGTGCTGCTGGCGAACTTCTTTGTCTTCTACCTGGCCGACCTGTTTGGCTGGTGGACGGTGTATTACCCGTCGTACTTCCGCCCAGGTGGCTGGCTGGTGACGCTGATGTGGGCCAACGCCGTGGCGCTGCTGCTGCGCGTGGTGCAGCGCGCGTATTTCGTTGGCCGCATGTACGGTTGGGAGCACGCCCTGCTGTCGGTTCCGCGGATGATCGTCGGCAATTTCATCAATGCCATGGCAGCCGCCCGGGCCTGGCGCCTGTTCATCGGCCACCTGATCACGGGCAAGCGGCTGGCGTGGGACAAGACCATGCACGACTTCCCGTCCACGGATCAGCTGGCGCAGCAGCGCCAGCGCCTGGGCGAGCTGCTGCTTTCGTGGCAGGCCATTGACCAGTCCACGCTGGAGCAGGCGCTGGAGATCCAGGCGCGCGAGAAAAAGCCGCTGGGCCAGATCCTGACCGAACAAGGGTGGCTGGACGAAAGCACGCTGCACGAAGCCATCCGATTCCAACAGGCCGGGCAAGGCGAACCGCCGGCCGCGCCCGCGACCAAACCCTCAGTCCCATGACGTCCTTTCCCCGATCGCTTGTTCTGTCCGCGGCCCTGGCCTGTGCCTGGGCCGCGGCACCAGTAAGTGTGCAGGCCCAGTCCCGGGCCGAAGCGCCGCTGGAGGGCGCAGCGTGGCAGTTTGCCGACGAGGGCTATCGGAACTACGACGCCGGCAATTACGCGCTGGCGCAGCAGCAGGCCGAATCGGCCATCGTGCTGCGACCGGACGTCGAGCGCCTGCGCCTGCTGCTGATCTATTCGCTGCAAAAGCAGGGCAAGATCCAGGAAGCCGACAAGGCGGCGGCTGACGCGATCGCCAGCGGCCTGGACACACCCGCCCTGCGCCAGGCGCGCGCGAATCTGCGCCCGGCTGCGGCCAGCCCCGCCGCGCCCGCTGCCGGGGCTTCGGCCTCGTCCGGCCCCCGGCCGAGCAGCGCCTATCAGCGCGGCTTTCCCATCGCCACGCGCGCGTACGCCGACTACAACCGCGCGGACTATCCCGCCGCCGAGCGCGGCGCCGAGCGTGCGTTTCGCATCGATCCCAAACAGGGCGCGTGGGCCATGCTGTGGCTGGACGCGCTGGAAGCACAGGGCAAGTACGCCGACGCCGAGGCGGCGGCCGCCAAGGCCATGGCGCTGGGCGCGCCGAACAAGAACGATCTGGCCGCGAGGCAGCAGACGCTCAAGCGCCGCATGGCCGTCAAGCCCGCCGAAGAAGGCTATCAGGCGCTGATCGCCAACCGTCCGGGCGACGCGGTGCCCCTGGCGAGGCAAGCCGTCGCGCTGGCGCCGGACAGCGCCAGCCACCGCCTGCTGCTCATCACGGCCCTCATGCTGGACAACCAGCTTTAAGCGCCCGAAACGGCCGCCACGGACGCCATGCAGCAGGACGACGAGAACACCGTGGCGCTACTGCTGCGCGGCTATCTGCGCCAACGTCAGGGCAAGACGCAAGCGGCCGACGCGGACTTCGACGCGGCGCTCAAGCAGGACTGGCTGGACGACGAACAGCGGCGCAACGTTCGCCTGATCGCGGCCGACGCCGCGCTGGCGGCCGGCGACAACGCGCGCGCGCTAGCGCTGGTCGAACCGCTGGGCGGCAACGACGAGGCCGCGGCGCAGCGCATCAAGCGCGCCCGCGCGCGCCCTGCCGTGCCCGCCACCTTGACGCTGGCGAACTATCCCGCGCCCGTGCAGGACTGCCGCGACACGCCGTACGGCACTTCGTGCGAACTACTGCCGTCTGACGCGGCGGGCAGCGGCGGCCCGGCCTCGCTGGCCTACGCCGCCTATGCCCGCGAGGACTACCAGGAAGCCATCGGCCAGGCGCGCAAGGCCGTCGAACAGGATCCCGCCAACAAGGAGTACCAGCGCCTCCTGACCACCACGCTGGCGGCCGGCAATCTCGCGCAACTGGCCGAGGCCAATATGCGCATGAGCGAGGCGCTGGCCGCGCAGCCGGACGATCCCGCGCTGCTGATGCAGCGCGGTTACCTGCACCAGCGCATGCGCCAACCCCAGCTGGCGCTGCAGGACTTCCAGGCGGCGCGCGCGACCGGCAAGGCGCCGCCCACCGTGATCCTGGACGAAGGCTACGCGCTGGCCGGCACGGGAGACAAGCGCGGCGCGGTCGATCGCCTGAAAACCGCCATCGACGAGAACGACGCCGGCAAGCTGGAACTCACGCCCCAGCAGCGGTTCGACACGCGCAACGCCATCGGGGGCCTGTCGCGCGAATGGGGCGGCTACTTTTCGGCCGGCTACCGCGGCGCGCGGCCCGCGTCCTCGGGGCTGGGCGGCGCGGCCATCACCGTGCCCGGCGACGCCGTGTTCAGCACTACCGAAATCTTCTGGCGGCCATCCGACTTCCTTAATTCGTCGACCCGCACCTTCGAACTGTACGGGCGCCTGTCCAACACGCTGTACGACAAAGGCGGCCGGACCGCCAGCCAGACTGTGTCCAATCCCTGTCTGGGAACGGGGATCGACTCTGGACCGCCCACGATCGACATCGCTGAATCCTCCAATTCGGGCACTTCCGGCATTCCCACCACCATCGGGTCGCTGGGCATGCGCTTCACGCCGTCCACCGAAGTGGGCCTGACGTTCGGCCTGGAGCGCCAGTTCAACCTGGGCAGCGCCACGCGCCGCGGCACGTTCAGCCCGGCCCCACGAGAGCTGCGCTGCGCCCCCGACCTCAGAAACCAGACCGCACACTACCAGACGGACGCCGGCAGCGGCGGCTGGCTGGCCTACGTGACCTACGGGCTGTACGAAGGCACGACGCTGCGCATCGACCGTCCCGACTGGTTCACGATGGAAGGCTACGTGCAGGCTGGCTATTCCTGGCAGGACATGCCGGCCAAATTCTGGCTGCGTAACAACACGACGGGCACCGACACCGAAAAGCTGTCGGGCAGGCTGCAACGCGACCAGGCGTTCGGCGCCGGCGAGCTGCGCGTGGGCCGCAGCTATCGGATGGACGCCATCAGCGAGCGGCTGGTGTTCTTTCCCTATGCCGTGATCGGCGCGGACTGGCTGTGGAACAAAAACCGCGTCACGGGCTTGGACATCGAGGGCGCCGAGTCCTTCCGCCTATTTGGCGACAGCACCTCGTGGTCGATGGGCGCCGGCCCGGGCTTCAACCTGCGCTACTGGTTCCGCGAAGGCCATTACACCGCGCCCATGTCCTATCTGGACCTGACGACGCAATACCGCTTCAACATCGGCGGCGGGCAAGCCGACCGGGCCAAGGGCCTGTTCATCAACCTGACCCTGTCGTACTGACGGCACGCCGATCCGAATCCCAAGGAGTTCATCCATGCACCATGCAACCCGTCTTCCGAATCGCGCCCTGCCCGGCATGGCGCGCGCGCTGGCGTCGGCCGTCCTGCTGGCGGCGTGCGCCACGGCGGCGCAGGCCCAGCAAGCCTCGTCCATCGTCATTCAAGGCAAGGACAACTGGCTCTTTCCCGGCTGGGGCAGCCTGACGCAGGTGGACATGCGCGGCATCGACGCGTCCACGCAGCTCGTGCGCGAGACGCGCGACGCGCTCGCGGCCAAGGGCATTCAGCTTGAAGTGCTGGTGCTGCCCGACAAGACGCTCTTCTATGAGGACAAGCTGCCGGACGGCAAGTCGCTCAGCGCCGACGTAAAGAAGCGCTACCAGACCATCCAGGACAAGCTCAAGCAGGCGGGCATCTCCACCATCGACGACGAGGCCGTGCTGCAGCGGGTCAAGCGCGGCGGCCAGGAGGTGTTCTACCGCACGGACCAGCACTGGACGCAGGCCGCCGCGGACGCCACCGCCGACGCGCTGGCGCAGCGCATCAAGACGGACGTGAAGACACTGGCCGGCAAGCCGGGCACCGGCATGCAACTGGGCAGCGTGGTCAACGAACGCCGATATGGCGATCTGGCCGAGCTTTTCCTGACGCCGGACCAGCGCAAGCAGGCCGGGCGCGAAACGTTCACCGTGCGCCGCCAGGCCGAGAACCAGAGCCTGCTGGACGACACGCCGGCGCCCGTGCACGTCACCGGCCACAGCATGGTGCAGCCCTACTTCGGCTTTCCGCAAAAGCTGTCCAACGCGCTGGACCGTCCGGTGTCGGTCAACTGGAAGCCCGGCAACGTGGGACACTGGATCATGCTGCTGGAATACCTGGAGTCGCCCGCGTTCAAGCAGAACAAGCCGCAGGTGCTGGTGTGGCAGATGTTCGAACCCACCTACGCGCAAGGGCCCGACGCGCGCGGCCTGTGGGACAACGCCTCGATCATGAGCGCCGACACCTGGCGTGCGCGCATGAAAGCGGCGATCGGGAAGTAAGCACGTGAATGCGCCGGAAAAATCGGACGCGGGCCACCGGCTGACCGCATGGGTGGTGGCGCTGCTGCTCGCCGTCGGCCTGGGATGGGGTGGCTGGCGGCTGGCGCAAGCGCGCATCGGCGCGGTTGCCGTGTCGCCGTCCGCCTGGCTGGATGGCTCGGCCGGCGCCGCGTTGAACAAGGCGCTGGCATTGCCGCGCCAGGCCGACGTCGACACCTGGAATGCGGCCTTGCGCTACCGCCTCTTCGGCGACCTGGGCGCGCAGGTCGCGATGGGCTGCCCTCAGTGGCTGTTCTACCGCGACGGACTGCGGCCGCCGCCGGGCATCCATGTCTTTGACGAACGCCTGCGCCTGATGCGGTATTGGGTGCGCGAGCTGCGAGCCAAACAGGTCCAGGTGCTGGTGGTGGCGGTGCCGGACAAATCGCGCATCGAGGCCGGCCACCTTTGCGGCCTGCCGGTGTCGCAACCGATGCGCCAGACGCTGGATGCCTGGCAGGATGCGTTGCGTGCGGACGGCGTGCCCTTCGTGGACCTGCGTGACGCGCTGTTGGCCGCCCCCGCCCCCCGCTTTTTCCGCACGGACGTGCACATGAACGCGCAGGGCGCGCAGGCCGCCGCCACGCGCGTGGCCGAGGCCGCCCTGCCGCTCCTGAACGGGCCGGGCACGCAGACCTTCAAGACCGGTCCCGCGACCGCGCCGCAGCCGCGCATGGGCGACCTGATCGTGCTGGCAGGCCTGGAAAACGCGCCGCCGGGATGGCGGCCCGCGCTGGAAGAGGTGTCGGACGCGAAGATCGAACCGGTGCGCAGCGGCGGCCTGCTGGACGAGCCGCCGCCCGTCGAGGTGCTGCTGGCGGGCAGCTCAAATGGCCGCCGCAGCCAATTCGCCGAACGCCTGGGCATGGGCCTGTCGCGCGAGGTCTGGAACATGAGCCTGGATGGCGGACAGTTTTCGGGCGCGCTGACGATGGCGCTGGGCCAGCGCGCGCAATGGCCCGCCAGCCTGAAGCTCGTCATCTGGGAGTTCTCGGAGAACGCCCTGTCGCTGCCGCTGACCGCGGACGAACAAGCCCTGCTGGCCCGCATCCCGTAGCGAATCAAGATGCTATTCAATTCCTACCTGTTCCTCCTAATCTTCCTGCCCGTGACGCTGGCGGTGTATTACGCGCTGGGACCCCTGAACGTGCGTCTCGCGGCGCTGTGGCTGTGCCTGACCTCGCTCGTCTTCTACGGCTGGTGGAATCCGCAGTTCGTCGTGCTGCTGGCCGGTTCCATCGCCTTCAACTACATCGTCAGCCAGCTGATACTGCACTACGCCGGACGGCCCCGCCTGCAGGGCCTGATCGTCGGCCTGGGCGTGGGCGCGGATCTGGCGCTGCTGTTTCACTACAAGTACTTCGCGACGCTGCTCAACTTCCTGAATGACCTGGGCATGACGGCGGCGTCGGCGGACGACATCATCTTGCCGCTGGGCATCTCGTTCTTCACGTTCACGCAGATCGGCTATCTGCTCGATTGCAAGGCGGGCGTCGTGAAAGAGCGCAGCCTGCTCAGCTACGTGCTGTTCGTGACGTTCTTTCCGCACCTGATCGCCGGCCCCATCCTGCACCACAAGGAGATGATGCCGCAGTTCGCCCAGCCGGAAAATTACCGGTTCCGGGCCGAGAACCTGTCGGTGGGCGCAATGCTGTTCGTGATCGGGCTGGCCAAGAAGGTGCTGCTGGCCGATGGCATCGCCCCCTACGCCGACGCGGGCTTTGCGGCGCCGGGCGAGCTGCAGTTCTTCGGCTCGTGGGGCGCCAGCCTGTGCTACGCGCTCCAGCTGTATTTCGATTTCTCGGGCTATTCGGACATGGCGCTGGGCCTGGCGAAGATGTTCGGCATCCGCTTCCCGCTGAACTTCAATTCGCCCTACAAGGCGGGCAACATCATCGAATTCTGGGCGCGCTGGCACATGACGCTAACGCGCTACATCACCGCGTACCTGTACTACCCGGTGGCGGTGGCCGTGAACAAATGGCGCACGAATCGCGAACTGCCAGTCGGCTCCGCCGGGCTCAAGACCCTGGGCGGTTTTGCGGGCAGCATTGCGCTGCCGACCCTGTTCACGATGACGCTGGCAGGCGTGTGGCACGGCGCGGGCTTTCAGTTCGTGGTGTTCGGTCTGCTGCACGCCATGTACCTGTCGGTGAACCACGCCTGGCGCATCTTCGTGGTGGGCCGCAAGCCCGCCGCCGCCCGCAACACGCCCGCCGCCACGCGCGCGCTGTGCGTCCTCATCACCTTTGTCGCGGTGCTGGTCGCGCAGGCTTTTTTCCGCGCGCACGGCGTGGGCGACGCGATGCTGCTGGTGCAGGGCATGGTCGGCGCGCGCGGCGTCGAGCCGCTGGACCTGTCCGCGCACGTTGCAGGCCTGGCCCTTGGCGACGCCTGGCGGGTGATCGCCGGGCACCACATGCAGCTTATCTATGCTGTCGTGCTGCTGGCCATCGCATGGTTTGCACCCAATTCGCACCAGATCCTGGGCCGGTGGTCGCCTGCCCTGTTCAAGCCCAACGAGGCGCCGCAGCCCTTCATGCGCTGGCGTCCCAACCTGGCATGGATGGCGGTGATGCTGGTGCTGCTAGTTTTTTGCCTGGTCAACCTGCACAAGGAAGCCCGGTTTCACTATTTCCAATTCTGACCCTGCAAGGTCGCGGAGCATGACATGGACATCAACGCTATCGAAGCCAAAGTGGCGCAACTCGTCGAAGGCATCATCCTCACGCAGGTCGACCCGGACACGCTGCTGATCGAATCGGGGCTGGTCGACTCGCTGGCGGCGGTGGACGTGGCGCTGGCGGTCGAGCGCGAGTTCGGCTGCAAGATCCCGCCCACCGAGATCGACGTGCATCTGGAATCGGTGCACACGCTGGCCGCCTTCATCGCGGAACACCGCCGCGCCTGACGCGCCGCCACCGGAGGGCCGGACCATGCGTTTCGACTTCAATGCCTTCGACTTCGCCGACACGCATGCCGGCGCGGACGCCATCGCCGTCGTGGACGCGCGCGGGCCGACGTCCTGGGGCGCGCTACGCGCCGCCACCGACGCCTGGGAACACGCCGCGCGGCAGGCCGGCGCGCGCGCCGATACGCCGCTGGTGATTACCGGCCACAAGGAGACGGCGTTTCTGGTGGCCATGCTGGGTTGCCTGAGACTGGGCGTGCCTTTCGTGCCGGTCGACGTCATCAACCCGCCCGAGCGCATCGCGCGCATCGGCGAGCTGGTGCGCGCCGGCCTGCGTTACGACGCGCAAGCGGCGCGTTTTACCGCCACCCAGGCCCACGCCGCACCGCTGCAAGAGAAAGGCCTGGCCTACATCATGTTCACGTCCGGCAGCACGGGCGATCCAAAGGGCGTGCAGATCGGCCGCGAAAGCGTGTCGCGCTTTGCCGGCTGGATCTCGGACTGCCTGGCGTTGGGCGCGGCGCCGGTCTTCATGGACCAGATGCTCTTCAGCTTCGATTTCTCGCTGTTCAACTGGGTTGGCGCGCTGGCGCTGGGCGGCACCTGCGTGCTGTGTCCGCGCGAGACCATCGCCGAGCGCGATGCCTTCGTGCAGTACCTGGCCGACACCCGCATCAGCGTCTGGGCCTCCACGCCCTCGTTCGTGCGGCAGCAATTGTTCAATCCCGATTTTGATCATGCCCACCTGCCGGACCTGCGCGTCTTCGTCTTCGGGGCGGAATCGCTGACGCCTGCCCTGGCCGAAGAACTGTGGCAGCGCTTTCCGCAGGTGCGCATCGTCAATTCCTACGGCCCGACCGAGGCCACCTGCTCGACCACCTGGGTCGAGATCGATCCGGCGCTGCGCGCCGCGGCGCCCAACCCGTTTCCCATCGGCCGCGCCAAACCGTATGCCGAGGTGTTCATCGAAAACGGCGAGATCAGCGTCGCGGGCGATCACGTCATGCGCGGCTACCTGAACCGCCCGGACCTGAACGCCACGCGCATGTTCACGCGCGGCGGCAAGCGCGGCTACCGCACGGGCGACCTGGGCGAGATCGACGCGCAAGGGCTGGTCACGTTTCGCGGCCGCATCGACGACCAGATCAAGCTGCACGGCTACCGCATCGAGTTGGCGGAGATCGACGCGGCCATCGCCGCGCTGCCCGGCGTGCGCGCCAGCGCGACGGTGGCGCTGCGACGGCCCGACGGGGCGATTGTCCGGCTGATCGGCTTTGCGGAACCGGCAGGCAGCGGCGACGGCCCGCACGCCCCCTCCACCGGATTGCACCCGCTGCCTGCGGAACTGGCGGACTGGAAACACACGCTCGGCCGCCGTCTGCCCCCCTATATGATTCCCTCGGAGCTGGTGGCCTGCCCGCGCTTTCCCACTACGAGCACCGACAAGGCGGACCGCAAGCAGCTCGAACGGCTGTACCTTGAAACGCGCCTTAGCAAGAAACCGGAGCCGCAAGCATGACTCGCACCTCTTTTCGCGTGGCCCTCGCCCTTACGATGGCGACCTGCTCGGCC
>JAEYVD010000136.1 GCA_023432075.1 Pseudomonadota bacterium
GCGGACCCGATGAGCTCGTAGGATTTCATGGCCGTCACCCTCCCGTTTCGGCCGGCGCCACCCGCAGCAATTCGCCAGGCGAGGCGTCCGTCAGCACATACACATAACCGTCCGGCCCCTGCCGCACGTCCCGAATCCGCCGCTTGCGGTCGACCAGCAGCCGCTCCTTCTCGACCACGCGATTGCCGTCGACCGTCAGGCGGATGAGGTTCTGGTTGCCCAGCGCGCCGATGAAGAGCGAATTGCGCCAGGCCGGAAACCGGTCCGCGTCATAGAACGCCATGCCGCTGATGGCGGGCGATTTCGGCCACCAGAAGATCGGCGGTTCCATGCCCGGCAAGGTTTCGCCTTTGGCTTCCGGAATCGCAAAGCCCGAATAGTTGATGCCGTAGGTAGCCAGCGGCCAGCCGAAGTTCTTGCCCGGCTGCACGACATTGATCTCGTCGCCGCCACGGGGCCCGTGTTCGTTTTCCCAGAGTTCGCCGGTCCAGGGATTGAGCGCCATGCCCTGCGGGTTGCGATGGCCGTACGACCAGATCTCGGGGCGCGCGCCCTGCTTACCCACGAAGGGATTGTCCGCCGGCACGGAGCCATCGGTCTTGAGCCGCACCACCTTGCCTTGCAGCTTGTCCAGATCTTGTGCCGTCGGGCGCTGATTGTTTTCGCCCAGCGCGATGTACAGGTAGCCCTTGCCGTCGAACACAAGGCGCGAGCCGAAATGCTGGCCGGACGACAGCTTGGGCTCCTGGCGGAACAGCACCTTGAATCCCTCAAGGCCGCTGGCGTCGTCGGCCAGCCGGCCGCGCCCCACCGCCGTGCCGCTCTTGTCGCCATCCGATTCCGCGTACGCCAGGTACACGTAGCGGTCGGTCGCAAAGTCGGGCGACAGCGCCACGTCCAGCAGTCCACCTTGGCCGCGCGCGGCAACCTGCGGCACGCCAGAGAGCGGCTTGGACAGCCCGCCGGGCGTACGCAGCAGCCGCAGGTTCCCGGGCCGTTCGGTGATCAGGATGCCGCCATCGGGCAGGAACGCCATGGACCAGGGGTGGTCCAGGCCGCCGACGACGGGCGTCACCCGGGCGGGCGCCGACGGCGGTTCCTGCGAGGCTTGTGCAACGGCGGGCGCGGCCGCAAAGGCCACGGCCAAGAACAGGATCAGGGGAATTGCGCGCGTGCTCGCGGCGGTGCGTGACTGCATGGACATCTCCGGCGGCGACAGATTGAAAAGCAGGCGCGCAAGGCATGACAGTGAGACGCGGGGGCCGCTCGCAATTGGCACACCCGGTTGGCGTACCATAGCGCCCACGGACGGGAGCTCTCCCGTTCTTGCTCTCAGGAGACTCGACCAGATGAAACTGTACTACATGCCCGGCGCGTGCTCGCTCGCTTCCCACATCGTCCTCGAGTGGATCGGCAAGCCGTACGAGACGCACAAACTCAGCCGTGAAGCGCTGAAGGAGCCGGAGTTTCTGCGGATCAATCCGCTGGGCGCCGTGCCCGCGCTGACCGATGGTGACTGGACCCTCACGCAGAATGTCGCCATCCTGGAATACCTGGCCGAACAGGCCCCGGAAATCCCCCTGATGGGCGACGGCACCGCGCGTTCGCGCGCGGAAGTGCGCCGCTGGGTCGGCTTCATCAATTCCGACGTCCACAAGACCTTCTCGCTGCTGGTCGGCGCACAGCGCTACCTGAAGGACGAAGGCCCGCAAAAGGAATTGGCGGCCTCCGCGTCGGCGCTTCTGACCAAGCTGTTCGGGCAGCTGGATGCGCAACTGGCGGGCAAGTCCTATCTGGCCGGCGCCGCGCCGTCTGTGGCGGACGCGTATCTGTTTGTCGTGCTGCGCTGGGCTCACGCAAAGGAAATCGACCTGTCCGGCCTGAACCATCTGCAGGCGTTCTTCGACCGCATGCAGGCCGACGCGGGCGTGAAGGCCGCGCTGAAGGCCGAAGGCCTGTAACGGCTGCCGCTGCCCGGCTCGCCTACGCAGGCGCCGCGCCGGGCAGCGTCTCGCTTTCCAGGATCTTTTTCACGGCGGCCAAAAAGCGCCGCGCCAGCAAGGGCGGCGCGCTCAGGTTGGAATGCGTCGCCCAGATCTCCACGCTGGCCTCGGGCTCGATCGGGCGAAGCGCCATGTGGGCGGCCTGATCCGGCGTGACGCACCACGCGTCAACCAGCGCCGGTCCCAGCCCCTGCTGCACGAACGAACAGGCCGTCACGGGCGAATGCACCTCGACCGCCGCCGCGCAGCGCGGGCCGTCTCCAAAAAATGGCTGCAGCGCGCGGCCGAGCGGCGTGTCGCGCGGATAGCCGATCCACGCCGCCGACGAAAAGTCTTCCGGCAGCACCACCTCATGACTGGCCAGCGGATGCCCGGGCGGCAGCACGCAGACCACCGGCACGCGCGCCAGCCGCACGGACGTCAGGTTGGGGTGATCCGGCGGCTGCATGGAAATGCCGATGTCGGCCTGACCCGACAGGAAATACGCCGCCAGTTCGTCGAAAGTCACGCTGCGGTAATCCACGCGCGCGCCTGCATTGCGGCCGCGAAACCGCTCCAGCGCCATCGGGATCAGACGCTGCCCGAAACTGGCGCTGGCCACGATCTTCAGCATCCCCGCGCCCGACTGGCCAAGGCTGGCGGCCAGGTCGTTCACCCGCTGAATGCCGCCATACACCTGCTCGACCTCGGCATACAGGCGCCGGGCCTCGGCGGTGGGCGACAGCCGGCTCTTGACCCGCTCGAACAGCCGGTAGCCCAGGCGGCTTTCCGTCAGCGCCAGCACCCGGCTCACCGCCGGCTGCGACACATGCAGCATGCGCCCCGCCCCGCTGATCGAACCGGCCATCATGATCGCGCGGAACACCTCGATCTGACGCAAGTTCAGTGGCCTTCCGGCGCTGGGGCCGACCTCGTCGGCATACGCATCCGCATCCATTTTTTTCCCCTATTCCGATAACGGGGGATTATAGGTTTGAGACATTTTTCGATGACGCAGTGCCGCATGGCCAGGTGTAATCTGCCCGCTCCACAAAACAAAACCAGGGGAAATCCATCATGCGCAGCACGCTCCTTCGCAGTCTTTCCATGGC
>JAEYVD010000162.1 GCA_023432075.1 Pseudomonadota bacterium
AATCCAGATAACGCTCGGCTTGTTGGCGGTAGCCGACCCAGTGCGACCCCGATGGTTCAATGAAGTCGCCCCACACAACAAGATGCGGCGGCAGCGCATCAATCGGCGCCGCTTGCGGCATGCCGCCGGGCTCAACGCCCACCACCCGGCGCACCGCGCTTGGCCGGCGTCGCGCAATTTCGGCTGCAAAGCCCGCGCCCTGGCTGTGGGCGACGATATGGCAATGTCCCACCCGGTCAATCAATGCTTCGTAGGCCGCCAGGATCATGGACTCGTGGCCGGGCCAGCGCGGCACCCATTGATTGGCGAACGCGTCGAACGCCTCGGTGGGAAACTGTTGCCCTGCATAGGCTTCCCGCCGCGCGGGGTCCGGGTCGTAGACGGGTCCGATGCGAAACGTCGTCCAGGCCTCGCGCTTGGTGCGAAAGACGGGCGCCTCGCGATACACCTGCGGGAAGCGTGCCCACGACGATCGGCCCCGTTCCACCGCATCGCTGACCAGCACGTCGTAACCGGCGTCCAGGAATTTCCATAGCCAGCCGTTGCGGCCATCGGGGGTCGTTTCCCAGGTGCAGCCGGTCATGCCCCCGCCATGCCACAGCAGCACCGGATCCGGATGCCGGGGCTGTGCCAGGCGGTATTCCTGGACATACATCTGCCCATAGACCTGCTCTCCGTTCGGATTGACCTCGCGCGGCGATCCGTTCAGGACCATGCTGCGATATTCGACGGGCAGGCCTTCAAGCACGGCGGTCGCGCCGCCCACGAAGAAGCTGCTCATCGATTTCAGGAAAATGCCGTTGCCGTGTGGATTCATGATGGCTCGTCGAAGTGATGCCCGCATGTTCGGGCAGCGCGTATAGTTACGTCTATCGAAAAAATTTCAACGATTATTGATCCATGCGAATCAATTACGATCTGGAAGACATCCGCGCGTTCTGCTGCGTGGCGCGCATGGGGCAATACACATCGGCCGCCGCGCTGCTGTGCGTCACGACGTCGGCCTTGAGCCGGCGCATCGCGAAGCTGGAATCGGAAATTGGCGGGCGCTTGTTCGAGCGCACGACGCGCAGCGTGGTGCTGACGTCGATAGGCCGCGCGCTCTATGAGCGCGTGTTGCCTATCGTGACGCAGATGGATGCCAGCCTGACCGAGGCAGCCCGCCGCGCGCGGGGGCACGAAGGCACGCTGATGGTGAGCACGGTGGCTTCGGTCGGCTATTCGGTGCTGCCGAAGGTGCTGCCCGAGTTCTATGCTCGGCATCCGCAGGTGTACCTGTCGATCCGCGACGGCAACGCCACCGTCACGACTGGCCTGGTCGAAGAACGCGAGGTGGAATTCGGCATCACCACGCCGGTGTCATTCGGCCCCACCCTGGAGGCCGAGCGCGTCGCCACCTATGGCTTTAACCTGGTGTACGCCGAGCGTTCAGCCCTGGCGCCGCGCAGCCGCAAGCTGTCGTGGAAAAAGTTGCCCGGCCTGCCGGTAGTGGGACTGAATCCGGTCAGTTCCACCCGCTTGCAGATCGACAGCGTCCTCAACGCGCGCGGACTGGAGTTGCCCTGGACCATCGAGGTGGATCAGCTGGCCACCATGATCGGGCTGGTGCAGTCGGGCAATTTCGTGACCATCATGCCGGCGTTGTTCGAAGCGCATGGTTATGGCCTGAAGTCGATTCCCGTGCTGGACCCCGACATCACGCGGGATGTGTACATCGTGCGCCGGCGTGACAGCACGCCGACGCCCCAAGGCCAGTATTTGATGGAACTCGTGCGCGCTTACCTTGCACGGTGAAACGCGCTTATAGATCTGGACGGTTGACACATCACGTTACTTCGTTCGCCGCTACCCATGTCGCCTGCGTGGTAGATATATCGGCGGGAGGTTCCGTTCGGCGCGTCGCCGGGCGCATTTCCCTTTTTTGAGGAGCTGACCATGAATACTGTTCACAAGATGAATGCTGTTCAAGTGCCCCTGAAAAGAGTTTCCGCGATCCTTTGCCTGGCAGGCCTGACGTGGGCCACCGGCGCGGCTTATGCGGCCGACACCAGCGCCACCTCGCAAGCGCAGCATCAGCAGGATGTCGCGACCTGCAAGAGCGGCGCTTCCGGCCAACCGCTGGAGACGTGCCTGCGCGAGGCGGCCGCGGCGCGGCAAGAGCGTGATCGTCAGAACCTGAGTGCGGAGAGCCCCGAGCAGCTGCGGCAGAACGAGCTGGCGCGCTGCAACCGGCTGCCGGAATCGCAGCGCCAGACCTGCGTGGCGAAGATGACCTCGCCCACGAATGTGCAGGGCAGCGTGCAGGGTGGTGGGGTGTTGCGCAAGAAGGAGATCCAGGTGCCGGCGACGCCGGCAACGCCCGCGAATCCGGCCGCGCCGGCTGGCGGTGCACCGGCTCCCGCGCGCTGAAATCGCCGTCCTGCTCGATCGTCAACGGGGTGGCGTTGGCAGCAGCTGCATGCCCGTGCGCCGCGCGAATTCGTCGTAGCTGATGGGCGCGCCAGCCGTGGTGCCGGGGCTGTTGGCCTGCCAATGCACCCACGAGCGCCCGGTGGACGCATCGTAGACGACCTTGAACAGATGGCTCGGCACGGCCACGCCCGAGCCGATCTGCTTGGGCTTGTCGCCATAGTAGGGGCCGGTGAAGACATACACGTCGCCGGAGGCGCGCATCACGTACTTGCGCGTGTCCTGTTCGATCTGGCTCCAGGGGCCGCCGTTGTGGCGCTGATCCTGCGGCACCATGTTGGCAAGCGAAAAGCTCTGCGCCATGGCTTCGGGGGTCGACATGTCGCCGGCCGGGGCCATGTGGCCGCGCGAGTAGCCCGAGCCGCGGTAATCCGTCAGTTCGGCGCGTTCGGCGCGGGGCACGCGCGCTTCGGCATAGAACTTGTCGGACCGCTGCATGTCTTGCGCCTGCGTCAAGATCTTGCGGTTCAGGCGCTCGGCCACGAATACCGGCGTCTTGGTCTGGCCGTTGTGCAGGATGGCAAAGTTGGAAAAGCATAGTTCGCGCAGCGCCTGGCTGGCGGGGACGACCGGCGGGCGTTGCTGCGGGAAGAATTGCGGGCACTCGGCAAAGCGCGTGTGCGCCATGCCGCCCGCTGGCACCGCCGCGGGCGCAAACTTTTCCTGGGTCGGCCAGCCGACGCGCGCAAGAATGTCGTCAAGCGAAAACTGGGGGCGCCACTGCGGGTTCAACGCATAGGTGGCGGCGCCAAATGCGGCCACCGAGGTCAGCGCGAATGTGCGCAGGAACCGGAAGATGCGGCCGCCGCTTGCGGCCTTGCTTCTGCTGGCTGGGGATCTCTTTCTGGGTGCTGATTTCTTCGCGCGGGTCATGCTGCCTGTTTGTTGCGGGCCGGCGCCACTTCGCGCTCGGCAAGTGGCGGCATTGTAGATGACCGCAACGTGACAGCGCAGGCCGGGCAATCTGGGCGACGCCGAACTGCTCCCGGAGCGATGGCCGGAGTATTCTTATGCTCGTTCGAAATTCATAAACACAACGGCCGCGCCTGCCGGCCGACAGGATTGGGGAAGTTCAATGAGATCGTCCGTGCTTTTCGTGGCCGCGCTTGTGGCCGGTTGCGCCTCGCCCGCGCCAGGAGACCTGGTCACGCAATCGAAGGTGCAAGCCATCAAGCTCAACGTCACGACGTTCGACGAGATGGTTCTCGATTTTGGCCCGCCCCGCACACAGAGCGTCAATCAGCAGGGGCTTCGCACGGCGTCCTGGTTCTATTTCAACAACAGCGAGTTCGGCGCCATGCAGGATCAGCGCACGCTGACGGTGACCTACAACAAGAACGGCACGGTCAAGGAATACGTCAATTCGTCCGCAGGCGAGAAGGACGGCGCGCGGACGCGATAGCGCGCAGTTCCACCGGGCGTCATGCCGGCCCGCAATGCGTCATTGCGCCGGCGCCGCCTTCGAGGCGTTCGCTCGAATCTGTTCCGACCGCTGGCGCTGCTCGGCTCGAATCGGGATGCAATCCACGAACAGCACCTCTTCGCCCGTGCGCACGTCGATGACCTTGGTCGCGCGATACAGGTTGCTGGGCGGGCCGCGGTCCAGGCACGCGCGCTTGGCGCCGGAACTGGCGCGAAAGAGCTCGGGCACGCCTTCGTACTGCGGGTTTGGCACGCTCCATTTGCCGCTCATGTCCTGGGTGCGCACCACATACTGGCCAAAGGCCGGACCGCTGCACAGCAGAATGGCCAATGCGCATGCGGCGCCAGCAACGGTTCTCATGGCGGACGTTCCTTGGTGGACGACGGTAGGGCAGCGTAGCAGCGCGCCGCCGGCTTGGCCGTCCACCAGAAGGATTAGGGATTACCTCACAAGCTGAGGCAGGCGGTTCACGGGTTGTCATTGGCGCCCGCCGCCACCAGATGGTCCAGCAGCAACGCCGCCGCCGCGGGCAGCGCCGATGCGCTGCGCATGCAGATGGCAAAGCGCCGCCGGCTCCAGCTGTCCTTCAGGGGCAACACCCGCAGGCCGTGCGCCAACGCATACGGGGCGGCGACCTCGATGGGCGCCACGCTGATCGCCAACCCCGCCAGCACGACGCGAAAGGCCGAATCGAAGTTGCTGACCGTGACGCGGTGCCGCAGTGTCTTGCCGCTGTCGCTGGCGGCGGTCTGCAGCATGCGCAGCACGGCGCCAGCGGCTGGCATGCTGACGTGCTCGTAGGCCAGCGCTTCTTCAAAAAAGACGGCTTCACGGGCTGCGAGGGGATGATCGGGCGCGGTGACGACGGCCAGCCGGTCGCCCCGGTAAGGTCGGCGTTCCAATCCATGAAAATCGGCGGCGTCCCAGCAGATGCCGAGGCTGGCGATGCCTTCCCGGACGCCACGCACGACCTCGTGGCTGACGCGCTCCTCCATGTCGACGCGGATATTGCGATGCGGCGCGGCCTGAAGAAAGGCGGCGATATCCTCGGCCAGGGATTCAGCCAGGACGGACGCGGTGGCCAGGATCCGGACCTGCCCCTTCACGCCGCTGGCGTAGGCGGACATGTCGCGCTCGATGCGTTCGGAGCTGGCCAGGATGGCGCGTGCGTGCTCCAGCAGCGTTTCGCCCGCTTCGGTGGGCTCGACGCCGCGGCGCTTGCGCGTCAGGAGTTTCGCGCCCACGGTGTCCTCCAGCTGCGCGAGCCGCTTGCTGATCGCCGATCCCACAATGTTGGCGCGCTGACCGGCACGGGCAATGTTGCCGGTCTCGCAGACGGAGATGAAGAGCCGCAGTGTGGTGATGTCGAGGTCGCGCATGGCGGTGTCGTCCGGTTTGATATTCCGAACTGGAATTTTAAGCGTTCCCAAATACCGCTTGTGGCTGGATTGAGAATATCTAAAACTGGGATTTCCCCATTGGATTCCTTGCCATGTCCCTCCAGCCCGCTTCCCGCCGTCCACTTGCCGTCTCGGTCCGCGAAGTCGGCCTGCGCGATGGCCTGCAGAGCCTTTCCGTGGTAATGCCCACGCAGACCAAACTCGACTGGATCGATGCGGCCTACGCAGCGGGCCAGCGGGAGATCGAAGTCGGCTCCTTTGTGCCCGCGCGCCTGTTGCCCCAATTGGCGGATACGGCCGAACTGATAGCCCACGCCACGCAGCTTTCCGGCCTGTTCGTGTCCGTCCTGGTCCCGAACCTGAAGGGCGCCGAGCTCGCACTGGACGGCGGCGCGCACCTGATGCTGGTGCCGCTGTCGGCCAGCCACGCGCATAGCCTGGCCAACCTGCGCAAAACGCCCGACGAGGTGGTGGCGATGGTCGGCAAGATGCGCGCCGCGCGCGACGCGGCGGGCTCGTCGATGTTGATCGAGGGGGGCGTTGGCACGGCCTTTGGCTGCACGTTGCAGGGCGAAGTGCGGCAGGAGGAAGTGCTGCGCCTGATGCAGGCGTTGCTGGATGCCGGAGCCGACCGCGTCAGCCTGGCCGATACGGTGGGATATGCCGACCCCGCGTCGGTGGGGCGATTGTTCGAGGCGGCGCGCCGCATCGCGGGCGATCGCTTGTGCTGCGCGCACTTTCACGACACGCGCGGGCTGGGGCTTGCAAATGTGCTGGCCGCACTGAACACGGGGGTGGCGCGGTTCGACGCGTGCCTGGCCGGCATTGGCGGTTGCCCGCATGCGCCAGGCGCCAGCGGTAATGTCAGCACCGAGGATCTGGTGTTCATGCTGCAACGCATGGGCATCGAGACCGGTGTCGACCTGGAGCGCCTGCTGGCCTTGCGCGCGGCTGCGGCCGGCTGGCTGCCGGATCAGCCCTTGCACGGCGCACTGTGGCGCGCGGGCCTGCCCAAGACTTTACCCGCACGCCACGGCCAGTTGGCCTGACCGTGCGCATCCACGAATCTTCATCGAGCCTTGCCATGCAACCAGTTTCCGACAACGACGTTTCCCAATCGTCCCGCCCGCTGCCGCTCGCCGGCCTGCGCGTCGTGGAGTTC
>JAEYVD010000298.1 GCA_023432075.1 Pseudomonadota bacterium
TGATCAACATTGCGCGCGGCACGGTGGTCGACGAGGCTGCGCTGGTGGCGGCGCTGCAGGATAAGCGCATCGCGGGCGCCGGGCTGGACGTGTTCGAACATGAGCCCGCCACGCCCCCGGAATTGAATGCCATGGATAACGTCGTGATGCTGCCGCACATCGCCAGCGGCACCCACGAAACGCGCCGCGCGATGGCGGATCTGATGCGCGCGAATCTGGATTCGTGGTTCCGTGAAGGCCAGGTGCACACGCGCGTGGTGTGATCGGAATGCCTGGCGCGGCCTTCGGCGGCGGCCGTCAGTCTGTCAGTCTGTCAGTCCGTCAGGCAGTTCGCCGGGCAACTTGCTCGGAAGTTTCGTCCGCGGGCTGATCGAGCGTCTGCAGCAAGCCGGGCGTGGTGCGATCGCACCGCGTCCATCCTGAAGCGGGGTCGCGCCTGTCGTGCAGGTAATCCCAGTTGGCGCCGCAGTCCCCGCAGGTAAACGCCTCGTGCGTCACGCCGCGATGCGCCAGCGGCAACGAACGGATGTACCCCAGGCTGATCAGGCTTTCGTGTCCAGGCGCCCCCGCCTGGCCCACGACGATGGCCGCGCACAGGCCGCACAGCGTCATTTCCGCCCCCCCTTTCATTTTGCTTTCATGAAATGGTACGGACGATGCGCGCGCCGAAGCTCAACAATTCTCACATTTGGTTTATCGGAGTTACCTGTGTTAGCGGCCTCGCGCGCAATTCGGTAAATCCCCCTCCTACCTGCGATTCGGGCGGACTATACTGGATATATAAACAGTATTTTCCACCATGCCGTTCAAAACCCCGCTCTCCCACGCCGACCTGCGCTTCATCCGCGAGCGTCAGCCCTGGAATCCCGATGTGATCGCCCTGCTCTGGGAGGTCAAGCGTCTGCGCTCCATTCTTTTGCGGGCGTATCAACTGTCGGGCGATTTCAAGCGTCCGGCCGGCATCACGGGCGAGCTCTACGACGATTTCATGCGAGACCTGCACCACGAGCCGTGCGTGCTGGAGCGCGACGACATGAAGGACGCGCTCATGGAACCCTCCAATAGATTGCGCAAGGGAATGGCGCCCAGATAGGACTGGAGCGCGGGCGGGCACGGGAGTATCGTCAAGACGCATCCCTGATCCAGGAACGGAGGCGCCCATGCCTGAAAAACCCGAAATAGACATCAAGGCTGGCGCTTCCCAGATGGGCAACCTGGTGCAGTTCCTGCTGTGGATCGCCGCGCGGCCGCGCACTTATGCCGAGACGATGGAGGCCTGGCGCACCAATTGCCCCCGGCTGTCGGCTTGGGAAGACGCCACGGCGAATGGCCTGATCGACATGTCGCCGGGCGAAAGCACGGTGCGCGGGGAAGCGGTGGTCGTGCTGACGGAAAAGGGGCGGAACTTGCTCGCGTGAGGCCGCTTTACACGGTTGCCACCGGCGTGGCCGGCGATCCGACCGCGCCCGGCAGGTTCAAGGGCGGGGCCGTCAACAGGAAGCGGTTTCGGCCATTGGCTTCAAGCCATCGGGCAAGCTTGCCCAGATACCACATCTCGCCAATCGGCATGCCGAGCTTGAAGATGCAGTGATGGTGCAGCGGCAGCGCCGCGCAGCAGGCATTGGGCTTCTGGGTGGGATAGATCTCCAGCGCATGGTTGTCGGACGCCATGGCCGCAACTTTCGCGTCCGTGATCCACTGCAGCAGTTTCTCGTCGCTGCCGTCTAGGCCGGCGCAGATTTCATGCAGCGTGTGCGGGTCCGGCTGGCGTTGCTTTTCCAGCAAGGCATCGCCGAATTCGGTATGAAAGAGCACGATGTCGCCCTGCTCGATCTCGATCTTGTCCGCCTCAAGGATCCGCATCAGGTCGTCGTAGCCCACCGATTTCTGCGCACGGCCGTAATGCCTGGCCAGATCCACCATGACGCCGCGGCTCTGCAGGCAGGACTCCGCCAGGTGTGTGATGTCCAGCTTCTTGGCGTTGGAAGCCGCTCCCTGACCCAGGTCGGTCTTGGCGAAACCATCCGCTACGTCGTAATCCACCGGCCCGACCACATGATCGTTGGGCCGGTAGCCGTTGTAGTAGACACGCTCAGGCAGGCCGTCACCATTCGCATCGAAGAGCGCCCCCACGTGCGCCAGCGAATCCCATTGCGTCGAATACTGCAAGCTCATCTCGACGATGTCGTCGCTGAGCACATCCACGCAGCCCGGCCGCAAACGGCCGAGCGGGAAATTCATGTACTGGTCGCCGTCTCTTTCGGTGGGGCGCAGCTTGGGCGGGTGGCGGCGGACGTTGACGCCGTTGCCGCCGGGATAGTCCAGCGGCAGAGACAGACAGAAACTCAGGCCCTCGCGGACTTCGCTTATGCCCTTGAGCACGTTGGCGGGAGTGATGTAATTCAGGCAACCGCGCTGATCGTCAGGACCGAAGTCCCCCCAGTTCGATCCTTCGGGACGGTTCTTCCATCTCATGCGTCGCAACTCCTTGGCGTTGAAAGCGGATTGACTTAAATTTATCACGTATAGGATACTAGCATCATGGATGTGAAAACAGCAGCCCGAGTTCTGGATGTGCTGAACCTCTTTGCCGAGGAGCAGAAGCCATTGCTGTACAGCGAAATCGCCACGCAGATGCAGATCCCCCTATCCAGTTGCCACGGCTTGCTCAAGACCATGGTGGCGCGCGGCTACCTGTATGAAATCGGCAAGAAGCACGGCTATTACCCGACCCAGAAGCTGATTCACGTCGCCACCCTGATCTGCCGCAACGATCCGCTGAATGACGTAATCGAGCCGGTGCTGGAACGGGTGCGCGACCTGACCGGTGAAACCGCCCTGCTGGCCAAGCTGGCGGACGACAAGGTGGTGTACCTGATCGTGGCGGAATCCAAGCAGACGATCCGTTTCTCGCACCAGCCCGGCGGCTTCAAGGCCGTCCACGCCACCAGTTCGGGCAAGGCGCTGCTGTCCGTGCTGTCGCCTGAAGAACGCCAGAAATGGTTCAAGGCCTACGGCGGGTTTACCGCCTTCACCGACCGCACCATCACCACCCGCGCCGCTTTCGATAGCGATCTGAAGGCGGGCGTGGCGCGCGGCTGGCAGCGCTCGGTCGGCGAGAACGTCGAAGACGTGATGTCCATGTCCCTCGGATTCCGGGCATACGAACAACCCTTTGCCATCGTGGTGGCCGGCCCCCTGGGCCGCATGCTCAAGAACGAAGCCACCACTGGAAAACAGCTGGAAGAGGTCAAGGCACTGATGCACGCCGCCCTGCCCTCGGCCAACCTCACCTTCGTAGGAGAAGACAGTAGATGAACAAGCGCAGCTTTCTTACCGCGGCCTGCTCGGCCATCCTCGCCGCCATGCCGGTCACCGGGGCGCTGGCCCAGGGCAGTTATCCCGACAAGCCGATTCGCGTGATCATGCCGTGGGCGGCGGGCGGCCCGACGGACGTCGTCGGCCGCGTCGTCGCTGTGCAAATGGGTGAGATCCTGGGCCAGCCGCTGGTCATCGAAACCCGCGCAGGCGCCAGCGGCACCATTGGCGCCGCGCAGGTCGCCAAGGCGCCGGCAGATGGCTACACGGTGCTGATGAATCCCTCGGTCCAGGGCATCTATCCGGCCCAGTTCAAGAGCCTGAGCTTCGATCCGATCAAAGACTTCCGGATGGTGGGTGTGCTGGGCACGGTGCCGATGGTGGCCGTCGTCCCGCCCACGTCCAAGTTCAAGACCTTCGCCGACCTTATCGAACATGCCCGCGCGCAGCCCGGCACGCTGACCTTCGCGTCGCCCGGCGTCGCCACCCTGCCTCACCTGGCGGGCGAGCTGATCAATTCGTCCACCAAGGCGTCCATCTCGCACGTCGGCTACCGCGGCAGCAGCCCGGCCCTGACCGACGTTGCCGGCGGCCATGTGGATCTGATGTATGCGCCGCTCGCCCCCGCCCTGCCCCTGATCCAGAGCGGCAAGGTTGTCCCCCTGGCCGTCACCACCAAGGCCCGGCTGGCGGACCTGCCGAACGTGCCCACCATCGCCGAAAGCGTCCTGCCCGACTTCGACATCGTCACCTGGTACGGCATGTGGGTCCCCAAGGACACGCCTGAGCCGATCATCGCCAAGCTGAATGCGGCGATGGTGCAGGCCTCGAAGTCGCCCAAAGTGGTCGACGCGTTGAAATCGCAGGGCACGATGCCCAGCACGATGAGCTACCAAGAGGCCGAAGCCTTCAACCTGGCCGAAAGCGCGCGATGGATCAAGGTGATGAAGGACGCCAACATTCAGCCCGAATAAGCGCGGCGCCCGCGCAGCGCCCGCACGCTAAGCGCTTGAAATAACTCGAGGTAATGAAAAGGCATAAGAAGTTCCCACTTAGGGAATTTACTTATGCCTTTTAATTATTTGTAGAGCGCATACTTGGCGGGCCAGAATTCGTCCTTGGCATAAATCAAGACCAATGGAACTTCGTCAACTCGAGGCCTTCGCGGCCGTCATGTCCACCGGCAGCGTCACCGCGGCCGGACGGCTGCTGGGACGCTCGCAGCCTGCGATCAGCCGGTTGCTGCAGGAATTGGAGGCCGAAATCGGCTATCCCCTGTTTAACCGCAGCGGTCCTCGCGTGACGCCCACCGAACAGGGCTTCCTGCTCTACGACGACGTTGAACGCGCGCTGTCCAGTCTGCAGCAGATCCGCAGCCGGGCCGACGAAATTGCGCGCGGCCAGGCGCAGCCGCTGTTGATGGCTGCCACTTCCGCCCTTGCCGCTGGCCTGGTGCCAGCCGCCCTCAAACGCATCGAAGACCGGCTTGGGCCCGCCCGCGTGCAGTTGCGCAGCGCCTCGCCCGAGCGCGTGGTGCACGCCGTGCTGTCGGGCGCCGCGCAGTTGGGCGCGACCAGCCTGCCGCTGGAGCACCGCGGCTTGACCGTGCACTGGATTGCGCAGGCGCCCTGCGTGGCCGCCCTGCCCGAAGACGACCCTGCCGCGCGCCACGCCGTGGTGCCGGTGTCGGCGCTGGCCGGACGCCGTCTCATCACGATGGCCAACCCCTATCGCCTGCGCCGCCGGCTGGACGCGGCGCTCGCGCACAACGTGCAGGCGCTGGGCACCATCGAAACCAATTCGTCCGTCAACGCCCTGGCCGCGGTCCGCGCGGGCCTGGGCGTATCGGTGCTGGAACCCGTGACCGCCTATGGTTCGCCCATGGCGGGCGTGGCGATCCGCCCCATCGATCTGGACATCCCATTCTTCTTTGGGGTCATCACCCCGCAGTCGCAAACGTTGACGCCCGCCTGCCAGGCGATGGCCGACGCGTTGGCCGAAGCCGCCGCAGACCTGCTGCCCGGCTTTGTGCTGCACGACGCGTCCGAGCATTCGGCGCTGCTGCAGTCGATCTACGGCGATGACGCCCCTGTCATGGAAACACCCGCATTATGAATCTGCCCACCGCCACTCCGCCGCAAGGTCTGCCCGCCCTGGAGGCGCGCCTTCGGCAAGACCTCTCCTGGCTGGAAATTCCCGCCAAGAACTGGGTGACGCCCCGGCTGGTCGACGGCCAGCAGGTGCTGGATGTGGCGATCATCGGCGGCGGCATGGCCGGCTTGGCCGCAGCAGCGTCTCTGAAGCACCTGGGCATCGATGCGCCGATCTTCGATCAGGCGCCCGAAGGCTACGAAGGCCCGTGGGCCACGACGGCCCGCATGGAAACGCTGCGCTCGCCCAAGCAACTGACTGGTCCCGCGCTGGGCCTGCCCGCACTGACCTTCCGCGCCTGGTTCGAGGCGCAATTCGGCCAGGAGGCCTGGGAAGCGCTGGACAAGATTCCCCGCCTGCAATGGATGGACTATCTGCGCTGGTACCGCCGCGTGCTGAACCTGGACGTGCGCAACGAACACCGCATCCTGTCCGTGCAGCCGCGCGCCGATCAGCTGGTTGCGCTGGACATCCAGTCGCCCGCCGGACGCACGACCGTCCTGGCTCGCCGCGTCGTGCTGGCCACCGGCCGCGACGGCCTGGGCGGCGCGTACGTGCCCGACTTTGCAAAGAAGCTGCCGCGCGACCGCTGGGCCCATTCGTCCGACGTGATGGACTACAACACCCTGGCCGGCAAGCGCGTTGGCGTCGTGGGCGCGGGCGCGTCCGCCATGGACAGCGCAGCGACCGCGCTGGAAGCCGGCGCTGCCAGCGTCGATCTGCTGATCCGCCGCCATGACATCCCGCGCATCAACAAGGGCAAGGGCGCGGGCAACCCGGGCCTGACC
>JAEYVD010000307.1 GCA_023432075.1 Pseudomonadota bacterium
GCGCTGACGGGCTGGCCGTGGGGCGGCGACTTCATCGGACCGCAACGCTGGGGCGGACTGCTCGTCACGTTGATCCTGGCGATAGCGTCGCTGGTTGCGGCCGTGCCGCTGGCGTTCGCGCTCGCCCTGCTTCGCCGGTCCGGTAGCCCGGCCGGTTCGCTAGCCGCCGCCGGTCTGATCGAAGCGGTACGCGGTGTGCCGCTGGTGACCCAGCTGCTGTTCGCGTCCTTTGTGTTGCCCATGCTGCTGGGTGGTGGCGTGTCGAAGTTCAGCATGGCGCTGGCGGCGCTGACCCTGCATACCGCTTGTGTACTGGCCGAAGTGCTGCGCGGCGCGCTGCAGGCAATTCCGCCCGGCCAGATGATGGCTGCGCGCGCCTTGGGCATGCGGCCCGCGCTGGCCTACGCGTGCGTGATCTGGCCACAGGCCCGCCGCATCGCATCGCCCGCCGCGCTGGGCGTGTTTGTGGGCGCGGTCAAGGACACGTCGCTGGTCAGCATTATTGGCGTGTTTGACGTGCTGGGCGCGGCCAAGGCGGTGGTCGCGGGCACCGATTGGCGCCCGTATCATGTCGAGGTTTATCTGGCCGTGGCGCTGCTGTACCTGGCCGCTAGCCTGGCGCTATCGCGCGTTGCACGCCGCATGGAAGGCCGGCGCGCTTGAACAAACGGGGAGATCAGCCGCCTGCCCCGCCCGCCATGCCGCTGTTTGCGGCAGTCATGCGTTGCAGCCACGCCGGCCGAGGCGCCGCGTCCAGCCAGTTCTTGACGATCAACCCCAGCTCGGTGTCGCCGGCGATACGCAGGCGGCGCTGGAAGAACAAGGTGTCGGCATCGGTTTCTTCGCGCATGAGCGCCAGGAAGTCCGCGAGCTTTGCGCCCAGCTCAAGCTCCGCGGCGCCGTTGGACCCGCGGTTCCAGAGGGGCCGGAACGCACCATCCCGCACGACAAAGCTGCTGCGCAGACCCAGGTCTTCGACGGTGATGGCAAAGCTGCGGCCGTTCAGTTCCGCAGGCGGCTCCAGCCACTTGAGCCGGCGCGCCAGCTCAAGCCCCGCCACAAAATGCAACGACACAAACGGGCCCGGCACGCGGCGGCCCAGCTTGGCGAACATAGGCGGCAAATTCAGCGCGGCGCTCATGCGACGGCCTCCTCGAGGCCAATGCCGGCCTTGCCATAGTAGTAACCGTTGCAGCGGCCGATGCCCGCGGGCGGCGACACCGGCTCGGGCTTGGCGCCTTGCCGCATCGCATCCAACGCGGCGATGGCCTCAAGCGTGCCAGCCGATTGCGGGCTGACGCGCAGCACATCGACGCCCATTCCCGCCAGTTCCGGCGCTTCGGCCAACAGGTCCAGGCATGCGGCCGATTGAACCTGGATACCGTTGATGCCCAGGAATTCTCGGGATTCGCGGGTGCGCATGTCCAGGCCGTCGGGATGTTCGATGCAGCGAAAGCCGCAGTCGTCTTTTTTCAGGCGGAAGTGGCGGGCGGTGAAGCAGCGGGCGGAAAACGCCAGCGCCATCCTGCCCCACACCATGACCTCGGCCTGCATGCCGGAAGGACGCTCTTGCAGCAGACGTTCCAGCGTGATTCCGTCCATTTCCAGCGGCGCGACAAAACGCACCGCGCCGCG
Organism: Pseudomonadota bacterium; assembly: GCA_023432075.1. Classification (GTDB taxonomy): domain Bacteria; phylum Pseudomonadota; class Gammaproteobacteria; order Burkholderiales; family Burkholderiaceae_B; genus Achromobacter. The sequence continues at coordinate 1,636 of JAEYVD010000307.1, forward strand.
ATTGGCAAGCCAGCTGAGCGTGCCGCCATGGTACGCATTGATGTGCGGACCGGCAACAAAGCCGCGGCCGCTCAGGTGGCGCACCGCGCCCAACTCGCCCGCCTCGACCATGAAATCCTGCTGGTCGCAGAGTTTCTTCAGGGCGCTGGCTTCGGCGCCGGTCTCGATCAAGGTGCGGCCCGACAGCACGACCGTCTTGCCCACCGCGCGCAAGTCGCGCGCCAGTTCAAGCCAATCCTCGGCGCGCAGCTCATGGCGCCGGCTACAGACCGTTTCGCCGACATAGACGATATCCGCGGGACTTTCAGCCAGCGCGGCGTAGAAATCCATGGTGCGTTGGCGCGGCCAGTAGTACAGCAAGGGGCCGACAGAAATCTGGAATGGGATGGGGGTCATTTCCATGGACGTTCGAAAGCGCCTTGTGTGACTTGTGAACCCTCGGCATGGCGCGCCAGCATGGCGTTCCATTCGGGGCGCGGAGAAAAGCGCGATGCGTCCGCATGCACGCTGTCCAGCGCGGCGCGCAGCGTGGACACCACCTGCGTGACATAGGCCGGGCTGCGCTGGCGCCCTTCGATCTTGATGGCCGATACGCCCATCTCCGCCAGTTTGGGCAACAAGCCGATGGCATTCAGGCTGGTGGGTTCTTCGAGGGCGTGGTCGGCTTGCCCGTCCACTTCGAAGCGCCCTTTGCACAACGTGGGATACGCAGCCGGTTCGCCGGGTTCGTACCGGTCGATGAGGATGCCCGACAGGCGCGCATCCATGCGGCCGTCTTCTTCGACCCAGCGCACCGCGTGCGCGGGCGAACAGACGCCCTTGTTGTTGGGGGAATCGCCGGTGGCGTACGACGACAGCAGGCAACGGCCCTCGGCCATGACGCACAGGCTGCCGAAGCCGAAGACCTCGACCTCGACGCTGACGTTGGCGCAGATGCGCGCAATCTCCGTCAATGTCAGGACGCGCGGCAGGACCACGCGGCGGATGCCAAACTGCTCTTTCATGAGTTCGATGGCGTCGGCATGAGTGGCCGAGCCCTGCACGGACAGATGCAGCCGCAGGTCGGGATAGCGATCGCTTGCGTAGGCAAGCAGGCCCGGGTCGGCCATGATGACGGCGTCGGCGCCCAGGCTGTGGGCGGCGTCAACGGCGGCCTGCCATTCGGCCATGCGGCCTGCCTGCACAAAGGTGTTGATGGCAAAGAGCACATGCCGGTTGTGGCGATGCGCCAATTCGACGCCGGCGCGGATGTCGGCTTCGGTGAAATTGAGCCCGGCAAAGTTGCGGGCGTTCGTGGCGTTCTTGAGCCCGAGATAAACGGTGTCGGCGCCCGCTTCAATCGCCGCTTTCAAGGCGGCCAGACTGCCTGCCGGGGCAACGAGCTCTATGGGAGAGGTTCGAGTTTGCATGACGGCCAGTCTATGGGCCGCCCGTCCCCCGGGCCTTGTCGAAGATCAAAGGGCGTGGCGCGCGCGGCGCCTTTTTTTGCGACCTATTCCTCGGTGTACAGGCCGCGCTCCACGGCATAGACAGCGACCTGCACGCGGCTCGTCAGGTTGAGCTTTTTCAGCACGTTCTGCACATGGATCTTCACGGTGCTTTCGCTCACGTCCAGTTCGCGCGCGATGACCTTGTTGCTGGCCCCGCGCGCCAGCCATTGCACGATCTGGGTCTCTCGCGCGGTAAGACGATGGCGCTCGGCTGAACCGGGCGGCGGCGGCGTCTGGCTGGCCTGGCCGCGGAACTGTTCGACCAGCTTGGCCGTCATGCTGTCGGCAATGACGGCTTCGCCGTTGGCGGCGCGGCGGATGGCCGACACCAGCGCGTCGGCATCGATGTTCTTGACGAGATAGCCGCGGGCGCCGTCGCGCAACGCCTGGCCCAGCTCGTCGGCTTCTTCCGAGACTGTCAGGATGATGACCGCGCAATTAGGCAGGTCCTGCGTCAGCAGTTGCAGCGTTTCCAGGCCCGACAGGCCCGGCAGGTTCAGGTCAAGCAGCACGACGTCGGGTTTGAGTTCCTGGGCCCGCTTCAAGCCCTCGACGCCGTCGCCCGCCTCGGCCACGACCTCGAAGTCGGGCTGGCGCTGCAACAGCAGGCGGACACCGGAGCGGAACAGGGTGTGGTCGTCGATGAGCAGGATGCGGATGGTCATGATGGGCAAGGATGTCAGGCTGCCTGGCGTTCGGCGCCAGGCAAGGTGAGCGCCACGCGCGTGCCGGCGCCGGGCTGCGATTCGAGTTTTATCACGGCGCGCATGCGGGCGGCGCGCTCGCGCATGATGTGAAGGCCGACATGGGATTCGCCCCGTTCGGCGACGTCGGCCGGGTCATAGCCCTGCCCGTCGTCCGAAATCAGCAAGGTGAAATCCCGGCCATTCTCAACGGCGATCCGCACGCGGCTGGCCTCCGAGTGCTTGCGCACATTGGACAGCGCTTCCTGCAGGATGAACAGCACCTGCAACTGCTGCTCCGGCTGCAACGGCGCGCCCTCGCCCTGCGTGAACGTCAGGTCGGTCTCGATGGCAGTCTGGCGGCGGAAACGGGAAACCGTGTCCTCGATGGCGGCTTGCAGGTCGCCCTGCGACAGCTTGCTGCGGAAGTTGGTCAGGAGTTCGCGCACGTCCTGGTAGCTTTCGTCCACGCCGGTGCGCAACAGCGGCAGGATCTCGCTGACCTCTTCCTCGTCGCCGCGCTTGATGGCGGCATCCAGCATCTGCAATTGCAGGTTCAGGAAATTCAGCCCTTGGGCAAGACTGTCGTGCAAGCCCTGCGCCACCAGCCCGCGCTCCTGCACGACGGCCAATTGGCGCGCCTGCGCGCTCAGGCGCCGGTTGTCCAGCGCCACGCCCAGGTGCTGGCCCAGCGTTTCCAGCAGCTGCGACTCCGACGCGGCCAGGCGGCGGTGCGTACGGAAATGCAGCGAATACGAGCCCAGCACTTCGTCACGCGTCACGATACGGAACACCGCCACGCTGGCAAAGCCCTCGCGCTGGCAGTTCAGATCCAGTTCGGGCGGCGAATGGCGGAAGTCCTGGATGACGATCACGCCCGCCTTGCGGGTGGCGACACCGCAGTAGCAGTCGTCGACCTTCATGCAGTGTTCGGATTCGACCAGCTCGTCGGACAGGCCCACGGACACCACGAGGTTGAGTTTTTCGTTGTTGGGATCCAGCGCCCGGATGCTGCCTGCTTCGGCATCGAACTGCAGCATGACGCGGCGCAGGAAGCCATCGCACATGGCTTCGATTTCATTGGGCTGATTCAGAAACGCCGCCATGTCGTACAGCGCCCCGATGTCGCGGTTCTGCGCGGCAAGCTGCGCCGTCTTCTGCTCGACCCGCTGCTCCAGGCTGGTGTACAGATCCTGCAGCTCGTCCGCCATGCGGTTGTAGCCGCGGGCCAGCACGCCGAACTCGTCCTGGCTTTCGACCGGCAGGCGGGTGCTGAACTCGCGGTCGGCCATGCGCTGCAGGCCGTCGCGCAGACGCAGCACCGGCGAAATGATCCACAGGTACAGCAGGTAGATCATGGCAAGCGTGCCCGCACTGGCGATTGCCGCCAACACGCCCTGCGACAACCGCAGCGACGTGGTCTTGCCGGCGTTGTCCTGTTCGATCATCCGGACCAGCGTATCGGCGCGCGCCACGAACTCGGGCAGCGTCTCCAGATAGCTTGAGGCGTCCGGCTGGCCAATGGCGCGCAGCGCCGCGGGCTTCATGATGTCGCGCCAGTATGCGGCCACGTCGTGCCACTGGGCGCGGATGGCGTTGTCGTTGGGAATGAAGAGCGGCCGCGCGGGATTGCCCCGCGCCAGGCGCGCGATGGTGTCGTCCAGAATCGCAACTTGTTCGGTAGTGCGCACTTCGCGCCCGGCCTGCGGCCGCATCAGTTCGACGGCGACGCGATTGGCTCGCATCCGCAGGCTGCCGGTATCGTTGATGGCAGCGCCCGCGCCTTCCAGTTGCCAGGACAGCCAGAGCGTCCAGCTCACCATGGACAGCACCACGACCAGCGCCAGCAGCGAGCTTGCCACGATGCGCGTGGACAGGCGGTGCCGGGGCGACGGCAGCACGTCGGAGGGAGTGGCGGTATTCGAGGACTTCATGGGAGTCGAGGCTAAAAGCGCGGATCGGGTATCAGTGTAGTCGCTTCCCGCCCGCCTTCCGGCGCGATTGCGCGCGTTTTAGCCCCACACGATCACGTCAATCCAAGGGTGCGGCACAGAAAATCCGCAACCCGGGCAGGTTCGTTCAGCGGCAGGCAGGGCAAGCTGATCTCAAGCGGCGCATCCGTCACGACGGCCAGGAACGTGGGATCTTCGGTGTGCAGGGGCGGCTTGCCGAGCGCCGGGCGGTACACCTCGATTCGCGGAATCGCGGCTTGCTTGAAGCCCTCGACCAGCACCAGATCGGCGGGCGACAAGCGTGCCAATTGCGCCTCCAGCGTGGGTTCCGGCGTGTCGCGCAGTTCATGCACGATCGCATACCGGTATGGCGAGGCAATCATGACTTCCTGCGCGCCCGCGCTCCGAAAGCGCGCGCTGTCCTTGCCCGGAGGCTCCATCTGAAAATCATGATGGCTGTGCTTGATGACGTTCACCCGCAGGCCGCGCGCGCCCAGCAGCGGCAGCATGGCCTCAATCAGTGTGGTCTTGCCGCTGCCGGAGCGGCCTGCGATACCGAATACGGGAGTCATACGAGTGCGGATTCCGTCAGCAAGGGGCATACGATGGGCAAAAACGTGTCCGCCCGCGGGGAGTATGCCAGCAAAGCGCCCGCCACCAGGTCGAAATACCACCCATGCAGGGACAGGCTTCCCGCATCGACCGCCCGCCGCACGAACGGCAAGTCCTCCAGGTTACGCAGCGAGATCAGGATGGAGGCCTGCTCACAGGCGCGCCGGCGCTCTTCCTTAGTGGCGTCCGGCATCTGCCGCAGCACCTGCTCGCGCGCAGGTTCGGCGATATCCATCCAGCGGCCAAGATAGTCGGTCTCGCCGTCGCGGCGGATGCCGCGCTCCATCAGTGCGCGGATCCCGCCGCATTGGGCGTGTCCCAGCACAATGATGCGGCTGACCTGCAACTGTTCGACGGCAAACTGAATTGCCGCCAGGACACCCTGCAGGCCGCGGTCCTTGCTGCAAGGCGGCACCAGGTTCGCCACATTGCGCACGGTAAAGATGTCGCCCGGGTCGCAACCCAGCAGCATGGCCGGGTCCACGCGGGAATCGCAGCAGCCGATCAGCAATGTGCTGGGATGCTGGCCGTCGCGCAGGTTGCGGTACAGCGACGGCGCGTCTTCGTAGTACTGCTGCTGAAAGCGCTGGAAGCCGCCAACCAGTCGTTCAAGATCCTGCATGTCAGCCTCCCGTTTGCGACATGAAGCGCACGATGCGTTCGGGCCGGGCGTTGAATTCGTGGCGCTCCGGCTTGGCGGCGATGCCCGCCCGGATGGCCTGAACGAGGTCGGCGTCGCTGGCGCCCGCGCGCAGCAACCGTCCGAGCGGCACCTGGTCTTCCTGACCCAGACAAAGATACAAGGTGCCGTCCACGCCCAACCGCACGCGATTGCAGGTGGCGCAGAAATGACGCGACATGGGGGTGATGACGCCCAGCACAGGCGCGCCCCGCCCGCTGGTCCAGTAGCGCGCCGGGCCGTTGCGCGATTCGGCCAGCGACGGCACCAGCCCGGCATCGGCGGCCAGGCGCGCGCCCATTGCGTTCAGGTCGGTGTGCGTAAAGCCGCGGCCGCACTCGCCCATCGGCATCGGTTCGATCAGCCTCAGCACGAAGCCCTGCTCCACCGCATAGGACAGCAGGCGGCGCACTTCGGATTCCGGCGTGGCCGCATGCACCACGCTGTTGAGCTTGATGGGGGAAAAGCCTGCCTGCCGCGCGGCCGACAATCCAGCCAGCACGGCATCCAGGCAATCGCGTCCGGTGATCTGCGAGAACGCCGCGGCGTCCAGCGTGTCCAGGCTGATGTTCAGACGGTCCACCCCCGCTGCCCGCAGCGACTGCGCATGGCGCGATAGCTGCGTGGCGTTCGTGGACACGGACAGGTCGCGCAGCCCGGGCATGGCGGCGATGGTGGCCGCCAGCCCGGCCACGCCCTTGCGCAGCAGCGGTTCGCCGCCGGTCAGCCGGACCTTGGCCACGCCCAGACTCACGAACAGCCCGATCAGCCGGGCCATTTCGTCGTGGGTCATCCAGTTGGCCGGCGTCTCAAAGCCCTTGAAGTCCTTGGGCAGGCAGTAGCTGCACCGCAGGTCGCAACGATCGGTGACCGAAACGCGCAGATAGTCGATGCGGCGGCCGAAGCCGTCCGCCAGGGCAGCAGGGGCTGGCTCGTCCATCATGCGGCGCTCCCGGCGAAGACCCGTTCGGGTTCGCCGTCGTCCAGATCGATGCCCGAGATCTTGGCGCGTCCCACCAGCAGCTTGGTGTATTGCCGCCAGGCGGTATCGCGGCTCATGGACGTGAGCGCCGTGGCAATCTGCTTGGCCACGTGCTCGTAAGGCAAGAGCCGCCCTTCGACACGCCGCACGACGCGCACAATGTGCAGGCCGTGCCGCGTCTGCAACAACTGCGGCAGCAACCCGCCCGAGGGCAGCGCGAACACCGCACGTTCGAATTCCGGCACGGTGTCGCCGCGGCCCAGCTGGCCCAGGTTGCCGCCCACGGCCGCGGAGGGGCAATTGGATTGTTCGCGGGCCACCTCGGCAAACCGCGAGGGGTCGGCCAGCAGCTCGGCCAGCACCACGTTTGCGTGCGCCTTCAGCATGTCCAGGTTCACGTCGGGCGTGACCTGGAACAGGATGTGGTCGGCCTCGACCAGTTCGCCCACCATGAAGCGTTCGGGGTGCATCTGGTAAAAGCGCCGGCACGTCTGGTCGTCGGCTTCGGGCGCCGGGGCCTGGCTGGCGAGCAAGGCCCCGATGGCGCTTTCCTCGTCGGACACGTCCAGGCCCTGCCGGCCGGCCTCGTCCAGCAGGACGCGCCGCAGCACCAGGGCCGTCACGGCCTCGCGCATGGGATTGCCGGCTTCTGCGTGCAAGGGCAGTTCACGTTCCAGATCCGCGTCGTTCAGTTCGACGCCATTGACGATGACAGGCATGTTCGGCTCCTAAGACGGGGTATCAGCGCGGACGGACCAGTTGCCAGGCGCGGCCCAGGTAGCCCACCGACGCGAAACCGCTCCACACGTGCACCAGACGGGTGAACGGGAAGATCACGAAGAGCGTGAGGCCCATGAAGAGGTGCGCCTTGAACAGCAGCGGCACGCCGGCGATGTAGCTGGCGGCGTCGCCCTGGAACGTGACGATGTGCTGCGCCCAGGTCATCAGGTGCACCATCATTTCGCCGTCCATGTGGCCAGCCGACAGCGCGATCGTGGACAGCCCGAGCAGCAGCGTCACCAGGATCCACAGCAGCAGGATCTTGTCGCCGGGCCGCGTCGCGTGAGCGATGCGGGGGTCGGTCACGCGGCGGTGGATCAGGATCAGGAGGCCGATCAGGCACAGCCCGCCCATCACGCCGCCCGCCACCATCGCAACCATCTGCTTGAGCGAGTGCGAGACGCCCAGCGTGTCCCACACGATAACGGGGGTGAGCAGGCCGACCAGATGCCCGAAGAACAGGCCCAGGATGCCGATGTGGAACAGGATGTTCCCCAGCCGCAACTGGCCGCGATGCAGCAGTTGCGAGCTGTCGGATTTCCAGGTGTATTGCTCGCGCTCAAAACGCGCCAGGCTGCCGAGCAGAAAGATCGTCAGTGCGATGTACGGATAGATGCCGAAAAGAAACTGGTTCAGGGAGTTCATGATGCGTCGTCCTGGGCATTAATGAGTCGCGGCGGAACGGGGATGGAAGTGCACGGTCTGCACCCCGCCTCCCGCAAACGGCCGCAGCAGCGGTTCCACGCCGTCCGGTCCGGCCCCGAAGGCTTCCATCGCCTCGTCCATGTCGCGCACCGGCGCCTCGGTCTGCACGCGGGGAATCACGCGGGACTGGGCGCGCAGCACGGCAAAGACGCAGGCGTAGGAGCTTTCGCTTTTGGCCAGGCGCGCGCCGATGGCCGCCAGCACGTGGATGGCTTCGTCCAGCAGCTCCTGGGCCGTGTCGGGGTCGATCACCCCCAGAAATTCCAGGAACAGCGGCACGTGGTCCGGCAGTTCCGACACCATCGGCTCGAAGCCGTGCGCGCGGTAAGTTTCGAGCAGGTCCACCATCGCCTGGCCACGGTCGCGGCTTTCGCCGTGGACGTGCTCGAACAGGTGCAGCGAATGCGAGCGGTTGCGGTCAAAGGTGGCGACGTAGTTCTCTTGCAGGGGAATCAGGTCGTTCGAGGCCAGGTAGCTCACCAGCGGCTGCAGGGTTTCCTCGGCGTCCGGATAGGCCGCAAGGGCCTCTTCCAGTTCACCCAGGTAGTCCAGCAGCTCTGGCTCGGGGTAGCACAGCATGGCGGAAAGCAGTCGGTACAGGCTCATGGTGTTCTCCTTTCCTCAGGCCGAAACGGCCTTCTTGCGCGATTTGGGCATTTCGATGAAGATCTCGCTGCCCTGCGGCTTGCGGCCGAACAGGGTGCCTTCCGACACGCCGCCCGAGCAGCCGTTGCCAAAGGTGAAGCCGCAGCTTCCCTTCTCGTTGAAGCTGTCTTCAACCACTTCCTTGTGGCTGCTGGGCACGACGAAGCGGTCTTCGTAGTTGGCGATGGCCATGATGCGGTACATGTCCTGCACCGTTTCCTCGGTCAGGCCGACCTGCTCCAGCAGGGCCGTGTCGCGTTCGCCGTGGACGGTCTCGGACCGCTTGAAGGCGCGCATGGCCAGCATGCGTTCCAGGGCCTGCAGCACCGGCGCTTCCTTGCCGGCGGTCAGCAGGTTGGCCAGGTAGCGCACGGGGATACGCAGTGTCGACACGTCGGGGATCATGCCGCTCTTGCCCACGGTGCGCTGGGGCATCTTGCCGGACTCGGCGGCCGTCTGGATGGGCGACAGCGGCGGGATGTACCAGACCATCGGCAGCGTGCGGTATTCCGGGTGCAGCGGGAAGGCCACCTTCCATTCGACGGCCATCTTGTAGACGGGCGAATTGCGCGCGGCTTCCAGCCACGATTCCGGGATGCCCTGCTCGCGCGCCGCGGCGATCACCTCGGGCGAATGCGGGTCCAGGAACAGGTCGAGCTGCGACTGATACAGATCCTGCTCGTTCGCGGTGGCGGCGGCATTTTCGATCTGGTCGGCGTCATACAGCAGCACGCCCAGGTAGCGGATGCGGCCCACGCAGGTTTCCGAGCACACAGTCGGCTGGCCGGCCTCGATGCGCGGATAGCAGAACGTGCACTTCTCGGCCTTGCCGCTGTTCCAGTTGTAGTAGATCTTCTTGTACGGGCAGCCCGAGATGCACATGCGCCATCCGCGGCACTTGTCCTGATCAACCAGGACAATGCCGTCGTCTTCGCGCTTGTAGATGGAACCGGACGGGCAGCTGGCGACACAGGCCGGGTTCAGGCAGTGCTCGCACAGGCGCGGCAGGTACATCATGAAGGTGTTCTCGAACGTCGAGTACATCTCTTTCTGCACGCCTTCGAAGAGCGCATCGCGGCTGCGCGAGCTGAATTCGCCGCCCAGGTCGTCTTCCCAGTTCGGGCCCCAATGGATCTTGTCCATCTTCTTGCCCGTCAGCACCGACACCGGACGCGCGGTGGGCGGCGTCTGCGACAGCGGCGCGTTCTTCAGGTGCTCGTAGTCGTAAGTGAACGGCTCGTAGTAGTCGTCGATGGCGGGCAGGTTCGGGTTCGCGAACAGGTTGGCCAGGATGCGCAGCTTGCCGCCTTGGCGCGGTTCCAGCTTGCCGGCGGCCGTGCGGCTCCAGCCGCCCTTCCACTTTTCCTGGTTTTCCCATTCCTTCGGATAGCCAATGCCGGGCTTGGTTTCAACGTTGTTGAACCACGCGTACTCGACACCGTCGCGGCTGGTCCAGACGTTCTTGCAGGTGACCGAGCAAGTGTGGCAGCCAATGCACTTGTCCAGGTTCAGCACCATGCCGATTTGGGCGCGTATCCTCATGATTGCTTCTCTTCTTGTTGCAGTTCTTCGACGAGCGGGCCTTCCAGCCAGTCCACCTTTTTCATCTTGCGCACGACCACGAATTCGTCGCGGTTGGCGCCCACGGTGCCGTAGTAGTTGAAACCATAGGCCTGCTGCGCGTATCCGCCGATCATGTGCGTGGGCTTGAGCACCGTGCGCGTGACCGAGTTATGGATGCCGCCGCGCTTGCCGCTGGTTTCAGCGCCCGGCACGTTCACGATCTTTTCCTGTGCGTGGTACATCAGGCACATGCCAACCGGAACGCGCTGGCTCACGACCACCCGGGCGGTCAGCGTGCCGTTCACGTTGAACACTTCCACCCAGTCGTTGTCGACCAGTCCGGCCTGCTTGGCCTCGGCTTCGGACACCCACACGTGGGGGCCGCCGCGGCTCAGGGTCAGCATGCGCAGGTTGTCCGAGTACGTGCTGTGGATGCCCCACTTCTGGTGCGGCGTGATCCAGTTCAGGACCAGTTCCTTTTCGCCGTTCGGGTACTTGCCCAGCATGGGCGCAACCGTCTTGGTGTCGATGGCGGGCTTGTAAACGCAGGAGCCTTCGCCAAAGTCCAGCATCCAGCGGTGGTCTTGATAGAACTGCTGGCGGCCGGTCAGCGTGCGCCATGGGATCAATTCGTGCACGTTGGTATAGCCCGCGTTGTAGCTGACCTCTTCGCTTTCCAGGCCTGACCACGTGGGCGCCGAAATGATCTTGCGCGGCTGCGCCTGGATGTCGCGGAAGCGGATCTTGTCGTGCTCGCGGCCGACCGCCAGGTGCGTGTGGTCGCGTGCGGTGATCTTGCCCAGCGCTTCCCAGGCCTTGACCGACACGTGGCCGTTGGTCTCGGGTGCGAAGGTCAGGATCATCTCGGCCGCGTCGATTGCCGTGTCCAGGCGCGGACGGCCCTGGCTGACGCCGGTCTCGGTGCCGCTGTCATTGATGCCGGCCAGCTCGTGGACCTCGTGCTGGGTGTTCCAGTTGATGCCCTTGCCGCCGTTGCCCAGCTTGTCCAGCAGCGGCCCCACCGACGTGAACTTGCGGTAAATATCGTTGTAGTCGCGTTCGACCACCGTCATGGAAGGCGCCGTCTTGCCCGGAATCAGGTCGCATTCGCCGAGCTTCCAGTCCTTGGGTTCGAAGGCCTGGCCCAGTTCTCCCGGGGTGTCGTGCATCAGCGGGGTCAGCACCAGGTCGCGGCGCTTGCCCAGGT
>JAEYVD010000380.1 GCA_023432075.1 Pseudomonadota bacterium
GAATGAGAAATGGTAAAATCCGCCCGCTGATCCCGGTAATAACCGGTATGGGAATAGGGGCGAATCCACTTCGCCTTTTTTTATGCGTTTTCGTGCGGCCCCGGGCATCCATCCCGGAGCGCGGCAACAGGGATTCCATGTTCGAATTTATTCGCAGCCATCGGCGCTGGATGCAGTTCATCCTGCTGATCTTGATCGTGCCTTCCTTCTTCCTGGTCGGGATTCAAGGCTATGACAGCTTCATGAATCGGGAGCCCGAGTTGGCGACGGTGGCTGGCCAGCCGATTTCGCGCGCCGAGTTCGACCAGGCGCACCGCAACCAGCTCGACCAGTTCCGCCAGCGTCTGGGCACGCAGTTCGACCCGGCCGTGATCGACACGCCCGCGTTGCGTGAAGGCCTGCTAAACCAGCTCATCAACCAGCGCCTGCTTGCCAATGTGGCCGCCGACAACCGTTTCTCGGTGTCCGACGAGACGCTGCGCAACACGATCGCCGCCATCCCGGAAGTCCAGGACAACGGCCGGTTCTCGCCCGAACGCTATCGCCAGGTGCTGGCCGCTCAGGGCATGTCGCCGACCTCGTTCGAAGCCGGCCTGCGCCGTGACCTGGCCATCGCCCGGGTGCTCGAGCCCGTGGGCCAATCGGCCCGCGCGCCGGCTGAAGTGGTGGCCGCCCTGGAATCGGCGCTGACGCAGACGCGCACCGTGCAGCTGCGCAATTTCTCGGCAGCCGACTTCCGTTCGCAGGTCACCGTCACCCCGGCCGACATCCAGGCCTGGTACGACGCCAACAAGCAGCAGTTGCAGGTGCCGGAACAGGTTCAGGTGCAATACCTGGTGCTGGACGAAGCGGCCGCCACGCAAGGCGTGCAGGTCAAGGACGAAGACCTGGCCGCTTACTACGAACAGAACAAGAACCGCTTCGGCCAGCCCGAGCGCCGCCGCGCCAGCCACATCTTCATCGAACTGCCGTCGGGCGGCTCCGAAGATGCTCGCAAGGCCGCGCGCGCCAAGGCCGAAGACATCGCCAAGCAAGCCGCTGCCGACCCCAGCAAGTTCGCTGAACTGGCCGCCAAGAATTCGCAGGATTCGGGCTCTGCCGCCAAGGGTGGCGACCTGGGCTGGATCGCGCCGGGTTCGCAGGCGGGCCCGCTGGACAAGGCCATCTTCGGCCTTGCCGCCAATCAGGTGTCTGGCGTGGTCGAAAGCCCGTTTGGCCTGCACATCCTGAAGGTCACGGAAGTCAGCCCGGCCGCCATCAAGCCGCTGGCCGAGGTCAAGGACCAGATCACCGCTGAAGTGCGCAAGCAGATCGCCGCGCAACGCTTCTCGGAGATGGCCAGCCAGTTGAACAAGCAGGTCTATGACCAGCGCGACAGCCTGCAACCGGCTGCCGACGCCGTGGGCCTGAAGCTGCGCACCGCCTCTGGCGTAACCCGCGAAGGCCTGCTGCCCGCCGAGAAGGCCGGCCCGGGTTCGGCCGCCGACAGCCCCGACGCCGCGCTGCTGGACAACCCGCGCGTGCGCCAGGTGCTGTTTTCGCCCGACGTGCTGCGCGAAAAGCAGAACTCCGGCGTAATCGAACTTGCGCCCGACACGATGCTGGCCGTGCGTGTCGCCGCTGTCGAGCCGGCACACGTGCCGCCGCTGGACAAGGTCAGCGACGTCATCCGCGCCAAGCTGCTGGACGAGCGCTCGGCCGAAGCCGCCAAGAAGGCGGGCGAAGCCGCCCTGGCCGCCAACAAGGCCAATCCTGCCGCGGCGCCCGAAGGTTTTGGTCCCGCCGTCACGGTGTCGCGCCAGAATCCGCAGGATCTGTCGCGCCCGGTGCTGGATGCCGTGATGCGCCTGCCGTCGGCCGCGCTGCCGGCCTTCACGGGCGTGCAGTCCGGCGTGGACTACACGCTGGTGCGTCTGGAAAAGGTGGAAGCGGGCCAGACCGAAGCCGCCGACAAGGAGCGCCTGGCGCAACAACTGTCGGGCGCGTGGGGGCAGGCCGAGAACGAAGCCATGATCCGCATGCTGCGCGAGCAGTACAAGGTGAATGTGCTGCCGGCCGCCGCCGACGTCATACGTGGCGACCAGGCTGCGGCCGCGGGCTGATCGCCGTCAGAAACGTTCAGTTAAACATGGGCCGCAGCGTCGGCCACACGTTGTCCAGCAATTGAGGCTGGGCATCCTCGTTCGGATGGATGCCGTCAGCCTGGAACATCGCCCGGTTCGTTGCGATACCTTCCATCAGGAAGGGCACGAGTCGGGCGTTTTCGTCTTTGGCAACCTTGCTGAACACCGCGGCAAAGCGTTGCGCGTAATCCCGCCCATAATTCGGCGGGATCTGCATCCCGACGATCAGCACGTCGGCATCGGCCTTGCGGGCCGCCTGGGCCATCGTTCGCAGGTTTTGCTCGGTCATGTTCAGGGGCAGGCCGCGCAGGGCGTCATTGGCGCCCAGTTCCAGCACGACGACGGCGGGTGCGTGCTGGCGCAGCAGCGCGGGCAGGCGGGCAACGCCGCCGCTGGTCGTGTCGCCGCTGATGCTGGCATTGACGACCTGGAACTTCGGGTATTGTTCGGAAACCCTTGTAGAAAGCAGGGGCACCCAGCCGGTGCCGCGCTTGATGCCATACTCGGCGGACAAACTGTCGCCCACCACCAGTACGGTGCGCGGCGAGGAACCCTGGGCCGCGGCGGCGGTCTGAGCGTGGGCGGGTGCCGCCGCGGCGGTCGCAAAGGCAGTCACGAGAAGCAGACGGGAAAATAGGCGCATGGATAGCAATAACTCAATCGTGGTGAAAGGGCTGGGCAAGCGGGTGGCCGATGCCGGCGGATCGCTTTCTATCCTGGAAGGAATCGATTTTACGGTCGCCGCGGGCAGTGCCGTGGCCATCACCGGCAGCTCCGGTTCGGGCAAGTCGACTCTGCTGGGACTGCTGGCCGGCCTGGATGTTCCCACTTCGGGCAGCGTACACCTTGCGGGGCAGGACCTGTTTGCCTTGGACGA
>JAEYVD010000420.1 GCA_023432075.1 Pseudomonadota bacterium
CGGAACGTCGCGGATCCGATCATCTTGCTTTGCTGCAGCAGCTCGACCACGGTGATGGCCGACAGCAGCGGCGTGTCCTTGAACATCGCCACCAGGTAGTTGCCCAGCGCGGGCACCACCGGCGGGATCGCCTGCGGCAGCACAACGCCCACCGCCGTGCGCCAGCGCGACATGTTCAGGGCCGTGGCCGCTTCCCACTGGCCGCGCGGCACGGCCTCGATGCCGGCGCGGTAAACCTCGGCGCAGTAGGTGGCGTAGTGCAGGCCCAGCGCCACGATCCCCGTCATGAGCGGCGACATCTGCGCGCCGGTCAGCGGCAAGACATAAAACAGGAAGTACATCTGCACCAGCAGCGGCGTGCTGCGCACGAACTCGATGAAAAACGCCGTGGGCATCGACACGATGCGCAGCCGCGATCGCCGGAGCATGGCGAGCACCAGCCCCAGCGTTACCGCCACCAGCATGCCGAGCACCGTGGCCTGGATCGTGATGACGAGCGCCGACCCCAGCGTGGGCAGGATTTCCAGGGCGAAAGACCAGTCGAATATCGGTGTCATCGGACTCGGACCCTCCGCTCAAGCAGGCGCACGCCGGCGGTGATCAGAAGGGCCACGGCGAAGTACATCAGCAACATCAGCGTGAAGATCTCGGTCGTGCGCAGGGTTTCGCTGCGCAGCAGCTGGCCGCGGAACGTCAGGTCGGTGATGGTGATCAGCGACACCAGGGCCGTGTTCTTCAAGAGTTCGATCAGCAGGTTGCCCGCGGGCGGCAGCATGGCCGGCACCGCTTGCGGCAGCACGATGCGCTGCATGATCTGGCGGCGCGTAAGGTTCAGCGCCACGCCGGCTTCACGCTGCCCGGGCGGCACGGCGCGGATGGCGCCGCGCACCACTTCCGCGCCATACGCGCCCGCGTTCAGCGCCAGCACCACGATGCCGACCAGCATGGCTGGCAGCTGCACACCAAAGAGCGGCAGCACGAAGTAGAACCAGAAGAGCTGCACCAGGGCGGACGTGCCGCGAAAGACCTCGACGTAGACCGACGACGCCCAACGCACGGACCGCAACGAAGACAGGCGGCCGAGCCCCGACAGCAGCGCCAGCGGCACCGCCAGGACCACGGCGCCCGCCATGATCTGCAGCGTCACGACCAGCCCCTCGAGCAGGGGCGGCACAAGCTGCGCGATATGTTCAGACATCAACTGCATCGGCGCCCCTTACTGTCCGCTGCAGAGTTTGTCCGCGGTCACCCCTTGGGGCAGTTCGTCGGCCGTAAAGCCGAACGGCTCGACCAGCTTCTTGTGCTCGTCGGTGCCGATGAACTTGGCGAGCTCGGCGTTGAAGGCGTCCGCGAAGGCCTTGTCGTCCGTGCGGAAGGCATAGGCGCCGTAGCCGCGCACGCCCTTGCCGTCAATGACCGGGTCGGTGAACGGATCGGCCTTTTCCAGTCCGCTGCCTGCCTGCGTCTTGCCCATCAGGTCGTTGATGGTGAGGGCGGTCGCGGCGTAGGCGTCGGCGCGGCCGGCCTGCACACCGGACAGCGCGCTGACCGCATCCGGGAACACGACCACCTGCCCTGCCGGGATGTTGACCTTCTGCGCGTAATCGCCCTCGATGGCGCCCACCACCACGCCAAGCTTGGCGTCGGGGTTCTTGGCCACGTCTTCGTAACTGTGCAGGTTCTTGGGATTGCCGTCCTTGACGAGGAACGCTTCGCCCACGCCATAGGTGGGATTGGAAAACGCCACCTGCTGGCAGCGCTCGGGCGTGATGTACATGCCCGCCGCAATGATGTCGAAGCGCTTGGCCGCAAGCCCCGGGATAAGCGAACCGAATTCGGTCAGGACCCCTTCCACTTCGTTGATGCCCATGCGCTTGAGCACCACGCGGGCGATTTCCACCGACTCGCCCGTGACCTTGGCCTCTTTGCTGTCCATGTAGGCAAACGGCGCCTCGTTGGCGTAGCCGATACGGATTTTTCCGGCCGACTTGGCCGCTTCCAACGTGCTGGCGCCGCTGGCTGGCGCATCGCCTGCTGCCGCGGTCTTGTCGCCGCCCGAGTCCGAACACGCCGCAAGAACGCCCAGGCCAAGGGCCAACAGCAGTCGTCTGGATTGGATGAGGGTCATGAATCTTTCTCCCGAATTTATTTCTAGGTGCATGGCTTCACTAAAAATAATACGCTAAGAAATGATTTCTACACGAATGATATAGACGTGAAAAAGCAGGCCTAAGCCTGCTTTTGACGTTCGATGCCCTATGACGCGTTAGGACACGTTACGAACGGTAGAGAGATATGGCACCGTTTATTGAGCGTACGAAAAGCGCCCGTTCTTGACCGTGCCCATGACGCGGGCGCGCTCGTCGAACCCCTGGTGATTGTCCTTGGTGATGTTCAGGACGCCATTGGGCACGACCAGATCGCGGGTGTTTTCCAGCGCGTCGCGCAGCGCCAGGCGGAACTCCGGCGTGCCAGGCTTGGCGCCCGTCTTGAGCGCCCGGGACACCGCCGAATCCAGCAGCATCCAGGCGCCATAGGCGTCGCCGGCGAACTGCGTCAGCGTATTGGGCCCGTAGTGCTGTTCGTACTTGTCCGCGAAGGCGACCGCCACCTTCTTGACCGGGTTGGAATCGGGCAGCTCGCGCGCCACCACGCCCGGACCGGTGGGGAACAGCGTCCCCTCCACGTCCTTGCCGCCGACCTGCAGGAATTCAAGCGTGCCGATGCCATGCGTCTGGTAGACGGCGCCGGTGTAGCCGCGTTCGAGCAGCGTTTTCTGGGGCAGCGCGGCCGGCGTGCCCGAACCGGCGATCAGCACCGCGTCCGGCTTGGCGGCGATGACCTTGAGCACCTGGCCAACCACCGACGCATCGGTGCGCTGGAAGCGTTCTTGCGCGACGAGTTTCAGATCGGACCCGGCCGCGGCCGTGAACTCCTTCAGCCAGCTGTCGCCATACGAATCGGCAAAGCCGATGAAGGCCACGTTCTTCAGGCCTTTCTTCTTCATGTCTTCGACCAGCACCGTGGCCATCAGCGAGTCGTTCTGCGGCATCTTGAAGGCCCAGGTGCGCTTGGGATCCGACTGCGGCTCCACAATGACGCTGGACGCGGCCAGCGCGATCATCGGGGTCTTGGTTTCAGCCAGCACGTCCAGGGCGGCCAGCGCAGAGGCGGTGATGTTGGGGCCGACGATAGCGTCCACCTTGTCCTCGGAAGTCAGCTTGCGCATGTTCTTGACCGCCCGGCTGACGTCCGTGCCGTCGTCCAGCACCACGTACCGCGCGGGCTCGCCGCCCAGGGTGTTGGGCCACAGCCGGATCGCGTTGTTGGTCTGGATGCCGATGGCGGCGGCGGGGCCCGTGGTGGACACGTCCACGCCGATCACGATTTCGGCTTGGGCGGACAAGGCGGGAACGGCCAGCGCGACGGCGCAGGCGTAGCGGGCAAGGATGCGAGGCATGACTACGGCTCTTGGGTAGGAGTGAAGGAGATGCCGCTATTTTGCCTGATGCGACAGCAGCGCCGCTTGATGTGACCGGCCCTCGGCGCGAGGCCAGTGCCCGTCTTGGCGGCCGTTACATCGGCTTGCCGTTGCGTACCGGCGTTTTACGCGATGGGCGGGGTGGCGGGCCGTATCATCGACTCTGCCGCCTGAGGCAAGGCGCGCCGCCCCCGCTGCGGCGCCTCTCCCCACCCCGGACGCGCCGCTCGCGGCCGCGTTCCCACACAGGAGTCACGTATGAAGAAAACCGCAACCGCCGCCTGGTCGGGCGATCTGAAGACTGGCAAAGGCACGATTTCCACGCAGAGCGGCGCGCTCAAGAGCCAACCCTACGGCTTTAACACCCGCTTCGGCGACACGCCGGGCACCAACCCCGAAGAACTGCTGGGCGCGGCGCACGCCGGGTGCTTCACCATGGCGCTGTCGAATATTCTGGGCGAAGCCGGCATGGTCGCGCAAAGCCTGGACACCAAGGCCGAAGTCACGCTGGACAAGGTCGACGACGGCTTTTCCATCACCGCCGTGCACCTGACCGTCGAGGCGGTCATCCCTGGCGCTTCCGCTCAGGCGTTCGAGGAAGCCGCGCGCAAGGCCGAAAAGGGCTGCCCGGTCTCCAAGGTGCTGAACGCCAAGATTTCGATGGACGCCAAGCTAAAGTCCTGATCGGCACGAAGGCGATCCGGCCTCCTGACGGGGCCGGATCATTGGCCCGCCCTATCCCGGGCGTGGCCAAAATCAATTTGACCGCGCATGCGCACTCCTGAAAAATGAGAACCATTCTCAGGAGCAGCACATGACCGGATTCATCTACGCAATATCAGGCGGCAATGCCGCCCTGGCGCAGGACGCGCGGGTTTCCGCGAACCTGCGCCGCATGGTCGGGT
>JAEYVD010000479.1 GCA_023432075.1 Pseudomonadota bacterium
CGGCGCGATGTCACAGCGGCGACATGGGAGCGACGGCTTCGGGGGGCACGACAGGCGTGGTGCCGTTGGCGGCGGCCTGGATGCGATCCAGTTCGCGGCGCAGGCGGATGGCCTCGCGGCGGCGGCGCAGCGCTGCGGGAACGGTCAGCAGCAGCCCGAACAGCGCGCCAAGCACGAATACGACCAGCATGACGACGATCAGCGGGACGTCCTGGATAACGTAGTCGGCGTAGAACTTCACGGCGACGGGGTCGGTGTTCTTCAAGGCGAACATCAACACCGCCACAAAGACGAGCAATCGCAGGGCCCAGACGAGATAGCGCATGGCGCATGCTCCAGATGATTCGAGACCGTCAATTGTAAGCGACGTCTTCATGGCGAGAGAAAAAAAAGCCCCAAGGCGGAGCGAGGACGGCGCCCGCGAGGGTCGGGCGAAGGCATGAGCGGGCGCCGCAAAAACAAAGCCCCTTGATTGCTCAAGGGGCTTCGTTCGCGGTCCGATCTGCCCGAAGGCAGCTCTGCCTGGCCGACGCGTCAATGCATGGCGTGCAAACCTGCCATGGAAGACGGCATCGACTCGCTCGATCCGGAGGATTGAGCGTCCTCGTCATTGCCGCCGACCAGGTCCACCCGTTCGCGCAATTCCTTGCCGGCCTTGAAGTGCGGCACCTGTTTGCCAGGCACCAGCACCTGCTCGCCGGATTTGGGATTGCGACCGACGCGGGGAGACCGCTGCGACAACGAAAAGCTGCCAAAACCGCGGATCTCGATGCGCTGACCCGAGGCGAGCGCCTGGGTCATTGCATCCAGTACGGTCTTGACCGCGTAATCGGTGTCGCGGGCGGCCAGCTGAGGATAGCGGGCCGCCAAGGCGGCGATCAGCTCCGACTTGGTCACGAATTAACCGTCGTTGCGCTGTTGGTCCAGCTTGGCCTTCAGCAGCGCGCCGAGGTTGGTGGTACCGGACGAAGCGCTGGCGTCGGACATGCGCTGGATCGTGTCGGCGGTTTCGGCGTTGTCACGGGCCTTGATCGACAGCTGGATCGAACGCGTCTTGCGGTCGATGTTGACGATCATGGCTTCGATGTTCTCGCCGGCGGACAGCACGGTGGTGGCATCTTCGACGCGGCCCGAGGAGATCTCGGAAGCGCGCAGGTAGCCTTCGACGTCCACGGACAGCGTAACCACGGCGCCCTTGGCTTCGACCGACTTGATGGTGCCCGGAACCACGGCGCCCTTGTCAAACGTGGCGACGAAGTTGTTGAAGGGGTCGCCTTCCAGCTGCTTGATGCCCAGCGAGATGCGTTCCTTGTCGGTGTCGATGCCCAGAACCACGGCTTCGATTTCGTCGCCCTTCTTGAAGTTGCGCACGGCTTCTTCGCCAGCTTCCGTCCACGACAGGTCGGACAGGTGGACCAGGCCGTCGATGCCGCCGGGCAGGCCGACGAACACGCCGAAGTCGGTGATCGACTTGATGGCGCCGCGGACCTTGTCGCCACGCTTGAAGTTCGTGGCGAACTCTTCCCACGGGTTCTGGCGGCACTGCTTCATGCCCAGCGAAATGCGGCGACGGTCTTCGTCGATTTCCAGGACCATGACTTCGACTTCTTCGCCCAGGGTCACAACCTTGCGCGGGTCGACGTTCTTGTTGGTCCAGTCCATTTCGGACACGTGGACCAGGCCTTCGATGCCGGCTTCGACTTCAACGAACGCGCCGTAGTCGGTCAGGTTCGTGACCTTGCCGAACAGGCGGGTGCCTTGCGGGTAGCGGCGAGCCAGGCCCACCCACGGATCTTCGCCAAGCTGCTTGACGCCCAGGGAGACGCGGCTCTTTTCCTGGTCGAACTTGAGGACCTTGGCTTCGACTTCCTGACCCACTTGCAGGACTTCGGAGGGGTGACGCACACGGCGCCAGGCCATGTCGGTGATGTGCAGCAGGCCATCGATGCCGCCCAGGTCGACGAACGCGCCGTAGTCGGTGATGTTCTTGACCACGCCCTTGACCACGGCACCTTCGTGCAGGGTTTCGAGCAGCTTTTGACGCTCTTCGCCCATGCTGGCTTCCAGCACCTGGCGACGCGACAGCACAACGTTGTTGCGCTTGCGGTCGAGCTTGATGACCTTGAATTCGAGGGTCTTGCCTTCGTACGGGGTGGTGTCCTTGACCGGACGCAGGTCCACCAGCGAACCCGGCAGGAACGCGCGGATGCCGTTGGTCATGACGGTCAGACCGCCCTTCACCTTGCCGGTGATGGTGCCGGTAACCAGTTCGCCGTTCTCCAGGGCCTTTTCCAGTTGCAGCCAGGCCGACAGGCGCTTGGCGCGGTCACGCGACAGGATGGTGTCGCCGTAGCCGTTTTCCAGGGAATCGATGGCCACCGAGACGAAATCGCCGGGTTGCACTTCGAGCTCGCCCTGGTCGTTCAGGAACTCTTCCAGGGGGATCAGCGCTTCGGACTTCAGGCCGGCGTTGACGACGACGAAATTGTGGTCGACGCGCACGACTTCGGCGCTGATGACCTCGCCGGACTTCATGTCCTGGCTCTTGAGGCTTTGTGCGAAAAGGTCGGCGAAGCTTTCGCCGCCGGTGGCGGTAGTGGAAACGGAAGACATGGGGTTGAAATCCATTGGGCCGAAATGGCCGTTAAGAACACACCGCAGCGGATTGCCCGCCACAGTGGAGTCAAAATACCTGCCGGCTGGCTGACCCTTGCGGGGTGGCCCGTGGGGGAGTCGCCTGGCTTGAGCAGGGCCTAATCAAAAAACTGCTTTAAGTGCTGCATTGCGCATCACTGGCTGGCTTGCTGCCAGAAATCCAGTATTGCCTGCACCGTTTCTGCGATTGTCAGGTTGGACGAATCCAGCACGTGTGCATCTGCTGCGGGAGCGAGCGGCGCAGTGGCGCGCCCGGTATCGCGCGCATCACGCTCGCGCATATCCCGCAAAAGGTCGTCTAGATTAGCAGAAATTCCCTTTTCGATCAACTGCTTACGCCGCCTCTCCGCCCGGGCGACGACGTCGGCCACCAGGAAGACCTTCAGGGACGCATCCGGGAACACGACGGTGCCCATGTCCCGGCCGTCCGCGACCAGGCCCGGCGGCAGCCGGAAGGCGCGCTGGCGCTCGAGCAAAGCCTGCCGCACGCCCGGGAAAGCGGCCACGCGGGACGCGAAATTGCCCACTTCCTCGCGGCGGATGTCATGGCCCGCATCGGCGCCCTCGAGGTACACGTGCGGCCCTTCGAAACGCACATCCAGCGTCTCGGCCACGCGCGCCACGGCAGGCTCGTCCTCGGCGGCCACGCCGCGGTTGATGGCGGCCAGCGCCGTCAGGCGGTATAGCGCGCCGCTGTCCAGCACGGCCCAGCCCAGCGCCTTGGCGACGCGATGGGCCACGGTGCCCTTGCCGGAGGCGGTGGGGCCGTCGATCGTGATGACCGGGGCCGGTGAGGCGGAAGTTGAAGCTGTCGAAGTCATGGATGCCATGCAGCGCTAGGCCGACACCAGGCCGGCGTAGACGTCAAAGTAACCCGGGAACGTCTTGCTGACACAACCGGGGTCGAGAATGCGGACCGCCGCCGGGCCAAACGCCGCAAGCGAGAAGCACATGGCCATGCGATGGTCGTCCCAGGTGCCGATGTGCGCATCGCGCCAGGCGTCCTGCGCCGGCGGCGTCACCTGCAGCCAGTCGGGGCCGGATTCCACCCGTGCACCCAGCTTTTCAAGCTCGGTCTGCATGGCGTGGATGCGGTCCGTCTCCTTGACGCGCCAGCTGCCGATGTTGCGCAGCCGGCAGGGGCCGTCGGCATACAGGGCCAGCGCAGCGGCCGTCATGGCGGCGTCGGGAATCAGGTTGAAATCGGTGTCGAAAGCCTTCAGGCGCGCGCCGTCAGCGACCTGCACACCCGAGACTTCGATCCAGCCCGGGCCGTAGGTGACCTGGGCGCCCATGTCGGCCAGGGTGCTCGCGAATCCGACGTCGCCCTGGATGCTGTCGGCTCCCACGCCGGTCACCCGCACGGGGCCGCCGCCGATGGCGCCCAGCGCCAGGAAATAAGACGCCGTCGATGCGTCCCCTTCCACGGCGATCTCGCCCGGGCTGCGGTATGCCGCGCCCGCCTCCACCACGAAACGGCTCCAGCCGTCCCGCTGCACCAGCACGCCAAAGCGCGCCATCAGGTTCAGGGTGATTTCGATATAGGGCTTGGAGATCAGCTCGCCGACGACCTCGATGGTCACCGGCTTGCCGCTGCGCGCCGCCTGCAGCGGCGCGGCCAGCAGCAATGCGGTCAGGAATTGGCTGGACACCGAACCCTGCACGCGCGGCACCGCGTTCTCGGCGATGTCGCCGCGGCCGATGTGCAGCGGCGGATAGCCCGGCTGCCCCAGGTATTCGATGCGCGCGCCCAGCGCGTTCAGGGCATCGACCAGGTCGCCGATGGGGCGTTCGTGCATGCGCGGCACGCCGGACAGGCGATAGTCGCCGCCCATCAGCGCCAACGCCGCCGTCAGCGGGCGGATCGCGGTGCCGGCATTGCCCATGAAAAGGTCGGCGCTTTCCACCGGAAAGCGGCTCACGCCCTGCACCGTCACGCGGCCGGCGTCCAGGTCGGACACCTGCACGCCCAACTGGCGCAACGCAGCCAGCATGACACGCGTGTCGTCGGAATCCAGCAAGCCGGTGATGTCGGTCGTGCCCTCGGCAATGGCCGACAGCAGCAGCACGCGGTTGGAAATGCTCTTGGATCCGGGCAAGGCCATCATGCCCTGCGCGCGCCGCACGCGCGGCAGATCGAGGTAAGGCAAAGCGCCCATTGAACTACTCCTTGCGCCAGCCGCGGCGCGCTCGCGCCGCCGTGTCCAGCAACGTCAGCAAAGCCTCGCCGTCGCCATCGGCAATGGCGCGCTCGGCACGGTCCAGCACCCCGCGCACCGCAGCCAGTTCGGCCAGCATCGCATCGCGGTTGGACAGAAAGATGTCGCGCCACATCTCGGGCGATCCGGCGGCGATACGGGTGAAGTCGCGAAAGCCGCTACCCGCCAGGTCAAGCCGGGTCTCGGCATCGGCGGCCGTGGCCACCTGTTCCATATACACCGAGGACAGCAGATGCGGAAGATGACTGACCGACGCCAGCACACGGTCGTGCGCGCCGGCATCCATGTCGATCACATCCGCGCCGCAGGCCTGCCACGCCCGGCGCACCAGCGCCAGGGCGGCGGCCTGATTCTCCGGCACGGGCGTGAGAATGACGGTGCGTCCGCGATACAGGGTGGCGTCCGCCGCGTCCGGCCCGGTACGCTCGGCGCCCGCGATGGGGTGGCCGGGGACGAACTGGCCAATGCGGTCGCCCAGCGCCTCGCGCGCGGCGTCCACCACCTCGGCCTTGGTGCTGCCGCCGTCGGTCAGG
Source organism: Pseudomonadota bacterium (assembly GCA_023432075.1). Lineage (GTDB taxonomy): Bacteria > Pseudomonadota > Gammaproteobacteria > Burkholderiales > Burkholderiaceae_B > Achromobacter. Next base: position 5,408 of record JAEYVD010000479.1, read on the forward strand.
ATGGTATTTGGGGCAAGGTGCGGCCGCATCTGCGACAGCACGTTGGTCAGGCCGCCAACCGGCGTGGCCAGCATGATGAGATCCGCCTGAGCCGCCGCGGCTTCGGCCGGCACAGCCTCGTCGATGAGGCCCAGCGCGACGGCGCGTTCCAGCGACTGCGCGTTGCGTCCCACGCCCAGCACCTTGCCGACCTGCCCAGCTTGGCGCAAGGCCGCTGCGAACGAACCGCCGATCAAGCCGACCCCAACCACTGCCAACACAGGAATCAGGGGGCCCGCGGCCCCCTGATCGGAAGAAGGTAACGCGTCGTTCATGCGGTCAGGATGGCGGTCAGGGCGTCGATGAATCGGGCATTCTCGTGGGGCAGCCCAATGGACACGCGCAGCCACTCAGGCAGGCCGTCGCCGGCCACGGGGCGCACGATGACGCCACGCTTGAGCAATTCCAGATTGATGCGAGGCGCATCGCCCACATGGACCAGCACGAAATTGCCGTAGCTGGGCACGTAGCGCAGATTGAGCTTGTCGAACGCGGCGCAGAGCTGAGCCTTGCCCGCCTTGTTGGAGGCGTAGGCTTCTTCCAGGTAGTCCGCATCGCCGAGCGCGGCGATGGCCGCAGCCTGGGCCAGCGTGTTGACGTTGAACGGCTGGCGCACGCGGTTCAGCAGATCGGTCAGGCCAGGCTGCGCGACCGAGAACCCGACACGCAGGCCCGCCAGACCATAGGCCTTGGAGAACGTGCGCGACACGATCAGGTTCGAATAGCGGCGCACCAGCGCGGTGCTGTCAAAGCGCAATTCGGGGTCGAGGTATTCGTTGTAGGCCTCGTCCAGCACAACGGTGACGCGGTCGCCGTGGGCGGCCTGTACGCGTTCCAGGAATTCGGCGACCTTCTCGCCCGGCACGAACGGGGCGGTGGGGTTGTTCGGGTTGGCGATGAACACCAGACGCGTATCGTCGGCGATCGCCTCGAACATCGCATCCAGGTCATGGCCGTGGTCGACGGCTGGCACCACGATATGGCGCGCGCCGCGCGCCTGCGTGGCCAGACGGTAAACCGCGAACGAGTGCTGCGCATACACCGCCGAAGCCCCGGATTCCAGCAGCGCGAGCGCGGCGATTTCCAGGATGTCGTTGGAGCCGTTGCCCAGCGTGATCCAGTTCATCGGCACGCCGTAGCGTTCGGCAAGCGCCGCCTTCAGGTCGAAACCGTTGGGGTCCGGATAGCGCGCCAGCGATTCGGCGGCGGCCAGCATGGCCGCGCGTGCCGACTTGGGCATGCCCAGCGGGTTTTCGTTGGAAGCCAGCTTGACGATGGTGGCCGGATCCAGCCCGAACTCGCGGGCCAGTTCTTCAATCGGCTTGCCGGCCTGGTACGGGGCAATGGCACTGACGTGCGCGGGGGCAACGAGGGGCTTGGATGCGTGGGTCATGATGTGGGATTCACTGCGCCGGGTACGAACCCAGCACTTTGAGGTAGGCAACCTGCGCCTGCAAGGCCGCCAGGGCGCGCTCGACATTCGGGTCGTTCCGGTGGCCCAGGACGTCGACGTAGAAATAGTATTCCCACTGGCCGGTGCGCGCCGGGCGCGACTCGAAGCGCGTCATCGACACGCCGTTGGCGGCCATGGGCGCCAGCATTTCATAGACGGCGCCCGCGCGGTT
>JAEYVD010000506.1 GCA_023432075.1 Pseudomonadota bacterium
GCGTGGGGCGTGATGCCCAACGCGTCGAACTTGTCGGACAGCAGCCGGTGATGGACGGAATCCGGCGGGGTCCAGATCCAGGGCAGCGCTGCAATCTCGGCCCAGCCCCGGCCGGCGACCTGCGCGCTCCAGCCTTTGGGCGCGACGACGTAATAGGAAAACGAAGCGAGGGGTTGGGCATGCAGGCCGGCTGGGTGCGGGGGGCCCAGGTAGAAGCCCACGTCCAGGTCGCCAGCGCGCACCTGGCGGCCGACCGATCCCGACATTCCGTGCCGCAGGGTGGGGCGGATCTTCGGGTAATGCTCGACCAGGTATTGCAGCGTGGCGCCCAGGCGCAGGAACTCCGGATCCAGGATCGTGCCGATCCGCAGTTCGCCCTGGACGGTGTCGCGCAATGCGCCGATGGCGCGCTGGAAGTCGTCCAGCGCATCCAGCACCCGCTGCGCCGGCGCCAGCAGCGCCCGCCCGTCCGCATTCGGCGCGAGCCCTTGCGCGGTGCGGGTGAAAAGCGTCAGATCCAGCGATTCCTGGAAGCTCTTGAGCTGCAGGCTCAGTGCGGGCTGCGTCAGGTGCAAATGCTCGGCCGCCCGGGTCAGATTGCCCTCCCGCGCGACGGCGGCGAAAGTGCGGATGTGCTTCAGATCCATGAATGCGTCCAGAAAGTGTGGTTCGGCCGATATGCGTCAGCAGGGGGTTGCTGCGGATCGCGGGTGTCAGACACCTGTCTCGCCGCGGGAGGCTGCCGAGCATTATTAGAGGCGCTAATAATCGCCTTTTCAACATTTCATTGGACAGCCGCCTCGTCGTGCGCCAGAGTCTCGGCAGATTCCCGGCGCGCGCACCGCGTTGCAGCCGGGGCGGCTCACCGTGCCGGCGTCCTTTATCGGGCCCGGACTTGATAAGAAGAGCTTATGGAGACATACGACTACATCATCGTGGGCGCGGGCTCGGCCGGCTGTGTGCTGGCCAACCGCCTGAGCCGCGATCCTGCCGTGCAGGTCTTGCTGCTGGAGGCGGGCGGGCGCGACAACTATCACTGGATTCATATTCCGGTCGGTTACCTGCACTGTATCGGCAACCCGCGCACCGACTGGATGTACCGCACGGCCGAGGAACCCGGGTTGGGCGGGCGTTCGCTCATCTATCCCCGCGGCCGCGTGCTGGGCGGGTGCTCGTCGATCAACGGCATGATCTACATGCGCGGCCAGAGACAGGACTATGAGGACTGGGCCACGCTGTCCGGCGACGCGGCCTGGAGTTGGGATCAGGTGCTGCCGGTCTTCAAGCGTAGCGAGGACTACCACCGGGGCGCCGACGAATTTCATGGCGCGGGCGGCGAATGGCGCGTCGAGCAGCAGCGGCTGCGCTGGGACATCCTGGAAGCCTTTGCCACCGCAGCCGAACAGGAAGGCATTCCTCGTGTGCAGGACTTCAACCGCGGCGACAACTTCGGCAGCGGCTATTTCGAGGTCAACCAGCGCAGCGGCTGGCGTTGGAACACGTCAAAGGCATTTCTGCGCCCCGTACAGAAACGTCCGAACCTGCACGTGATGACAGGCGCGCTGGCTGAGCAGCTTGAATTCGACGAAAAGCGTTGCGTGGGGGTGCGCGTCAACCGCGCCGGCCGCGCGATGTCGCTGCGCGCGCGGCGCGAGGTGGTGCTGGCCGCGGGCGCCGTGAACTCGCCGCACCTGCTGGAAGTCTCGGGCATCGGCGAGCCCGCGCGCTTGCGCGAAAGCGGCATTACGCTGCGCCACGCCTTGCCGGGCGTGGGCGAGAACCTGCAGGACCATCTGCAACTGCGGGTCATCATCAAGGTGAACGGCGTCAAGACGCTGAACCGCATTGCATCCACGTGGCTGGGCCGCGCGGGCATCGGGCTGGAATACCTGATGAGCCGCAGCGGCCCGATGAGCATGGCGCCCTCGCAGCTGGGGGCGTTTGCAAAATCCGATCCCGGTCAGGACCGCGCGAACGTCGAGTTCCACGTGCAGCCGCTGTCGCTGGGCGCGTTCGGGGAACCCTTGCATGGGTTCGACGCCTTCACCGCCAGCGTCTGCAACCTGCGCCCAACGTCGCGCGGCAGTGTGCATGCGCAAGGTCCGGCGGGGCAGAAGGGCAGCGAAGCGCCTGTCATCCGCCCCAACTACCTCAGCACCGAAGAAGACCTGCAAGTCGCCGCCGATTCGATCCGCCTCGTGCGCCGCATCGCCGCCGCGCCCGCCTTGCAGCGTTACCAGCCGGACGAATGGTTGCCGGGTCCGGCCTTCCAGACCGAGGACGAACTGCGCCAGGCGGCTGGCAAGATCGGCACCACGATCTTCCATCCGGTGGGCACCTGCGCGATGGGCCGCGACGCCGACCAAGGCGCGGTGGTCGACGCGCGGCTGCGCGTGCATGGGCTGCAAGGGCTGCGCATCGCGGATGCGTCGATCATGCCGCGCATCACGTCTGGCAACACCAATTCGCCGACCATCATGATCGCCGAGCGCGCGGCGGACATGATTCGCCAAGAAGCGGGCGCATAGCGGCGCGGCCATGAAAACAAGCCGCCCTGTTCGGGGCGGTTTGCCGATGGGGGCGGGGCCGCGCCGGCTTCAGCGTAGCGACCGGTAGGTGTCCTGCCGCTGCGGATGCGTCAGGATCACCTGCCAAAGCTGCCCTTCGCGCGACCGGAAAAAGCCTGCGCAACACATCAGGTAGTACTTCCACATCCGGTAGAACCGGGTGCCGTAGCGCGATTCCAGCGTCGGCCAGGCGTGCTCGAAGCGTTCCCACCAGGCCATCAGCGTGCGGTCATAGTCGGCGCCGAAGTTGTGCCAGTCCTCGATGATGAAGCGGCCCTCGACGGCGGTGGCGATCTCGCGCGCCGACGGCAGCTTGCCGTTCGGGAACACGTAGCGGTCGATCCACGGATCGGTGCTCTGGCTGGTGGCGGCGATGCCGATCGTATGCAGCAGGAAAATGCCTTCCGGCGCCATCAGCCGCTGCACGTTGGTGAAGTAGGTGTCGTAGTTCTTGGGGCCGACGTGCTCGAACATGCCGACCGAGACAACCTTGTCGAAACGGCCCTGCAGGTCGCGGTAGTCCTGAAGCAGCAGCTCGACCGGCAGGCCCTTTACCCGTTCCTGCGCCAGCGCAAGTTGCTCCTTGGACACCGTCACACCCGTGACCTTGACGCCATAGCGTTCGGCCGCGAACTTGGCCAGTCCGCCCCAGCCGCAGCCGATGTCCAGCAAGGTCTCGCCTTCCTTTAACTGCAGCTTGCGGCAGATCATGTCCAGCTTGGCGACCTGCGCCTCCTCCAGCGTCTGGGCATGTTCCCAGTACGCGCAGGAGTAGATCATCCGGCTGTCGAGCATGGCTTCGAACACGTCGTTGCCCGCGTCGTAGTGCTGCTCGCCGACCTCGAAAGCGCGGTGCTTGGATTGCAGGTTGAACAGCTTGTGGCGCAGGTGCTCGGCGATCAGCTTGATGCGTGCCACGCCTAGCGCCGCCGATCCCATGTCGGCGCGCAGCAGGCGGGTAAAGAGCTCGTCCAGTTGATCGCAGTCCCATTCGCCGTCCATGTACGACTCGCCCAGCCCCAACGACCAGCTGGCAAACACCCGCTCGTACATGTGCTTGTCATGCACCTGCATATCCCAGGGCCGCGAGCCGTTGATCTGCACGTCGGCGCGGGCCATCAGGTCCTGCAGGATCTT
>JAEYVD010000546.1 GCA_023432075.1 Pseudomonadota bacterium
CTGCATTTCGTCGGACGCCATGGCCTTGGCGATCTCGCTTTGCAGCCGCTGCGTGACCGCCGCCGGCGTGCCCTTGGGCGCCCACAAACCGGTCCAGTTGACCACGCCAAAATCCTTCACGCCAGCTTCGGTAAAAGTGGGCACGTCGGGCAGCACGGCCAGCCGCTTGTCGCCGCTGACCGCCAGCAGGCGCAGCTGGCCGCCTTGCACCGCGCCCATCACACCCGTCGTGGAGGCGAACTGGAAGTCGATCACCTTGCCCAGCACCGCCTGCGTGGCCTCTGCCGCACCCTTGAACGGCACGTGCATGAACGTGACCTGGGTCGCCAGCGCCAGCCCTTCGGCCGCGAAGTGCGGCGTCGTGCCTGGGCCGCCGGAGCCGTAGGTGATGATGTCGGGTTTGGCGCGGGCCTGCGCGATCAGGTCATCGAGCTTGCGGTAGGGGCTGTCGTTGGAAACCGCCAGCGCCATCGGCGCAAACACGAAGGCCGAGACCGGCTGCAGGTCCTTGGCCGGATCGAAGGGCAACTGCTTGAAGATGTGCGGCAGCAGCGAATAGGTTGTGTCGTTGGCGACCAGGGTGTAGCCATCGGGGGCGGCGCGCGCCACCTGGCTCACGCCGATGGTGCCGGTGGCGCCGGGCTTGTTCTCCACGATGAAGCTCTGGCCTGTTTGCGTCGAGAGCATCTGCGCCATCTTGCGCGTCGCCACGTCGACCGCGCCGCCGGGGCCGTACGGCACCACCACGCGGACCGGTCGGCTGGGCCAGGCGTCCGCGGCGTCCGCGGCCTGGGCCAGACCGCTGGCAAGCAGCGGCAGGGCGGCGGCAATCGCCAGAGCCGCGCGGCGCAGGCGGAACGGCGTGTGAAGGGGTTGCGTCATTTGTCTTCCTCTTTTGGGGTGCAAGGATTATTCCGCTTTCAGGCCCAGGTCCTGGGCCAATTTGCGGTACGTGTCGATTTCTTGTGAAAGCTGGGCGCCGAACGCATCGCCGCACACCTGCCGCGGCTGCATGCCCAAGGCGTCCAGGCTCTTGGCGGTGGCGTCAGCCTGGGAAAATCCGCGGGCCACCTCTTGCAGCCGGTCCCGCACGTCCTGCGGCAGGCCCGCGGGCGCCAGCACGCCATACCAGGCGTCGGCCGTGTAGCCGGGTACGCCGGCTTCGTCGAAGGTTGGCACCTGAGGCAGTTGCGCGAGCCGCTTGGGGGCGGCGACTGCCAGGGCGGTCAGCTTGCCAGCCTGCACCTGCGGCAGCACCGACCCCAGCGTCGCCAGCGAACTATCGACCTGGCCGCCCATCAGGTCCGAGACGGCCTGCGCCGCACCCTTGTAGGGGATGTGGTTCATCTTGATGCCGGTCTGCCGCAGAAACTGCTCGGTCGCGAAATGGCCGGAGCTGCCGGTGCCGGGCGTGACAAAGGTCAGGCGCCCCGGTTCGGCCCGGGCACGCGCCAGAAAGGCGTCCAGCGAACTCACCTTGAGGGCGGGGCCGGTGACCAGCACCGTCGGGCTGACCGCCACGGCGCAGATCGGCGTGAAGGATTTGAGCGCGTCGAATTTGACCCGGTCCGCATACAGCGCCGGGATCATGGTGTGGTTCGTCGCGCCGATCAAAAGCGTATAGCCGTCGGGCGCGGCCTTGGCGACGGCCTCGGCGGCCAGGATGGTGTTGGCGCCGGGGCGGTTCTCCACGACGAAGGTCTGCCCCAATGCCTGGGATGCATACGAGGCGAAGGCGCGCGCGACGACGTCGGTCGGGCCGCCAGGCGAAAACCCGACGACCACGCGCACGGGATGGTCGGGATAAGCGGCGTGTGCCGCGCCGGCGGCCAGCGCCAGCATCAAGGGTAGGATTTGAATCGGTTTCACGAAGTGTCTCCTGGTTGGGAAAGGGCGCGGCCTGTGTCGGCCGCTATGCCAGTCAGATTGATGAAGGGTTGGAATTCAGACCGTGGCGATGGGCGTGGCGGGGGATCCCGCGGCGCCCGGTAGCCGCAACGGCGGCGCGGTCAATAGGAACCGGTGGCGCCTGTTCGCGCGCAGCCAGCGCGCCAGCGGCGTCAGCCACCACAGCTCTCCGAGGTGAATGCCGTTCTTGAACAGGCAGTGCTCGTGCAAGGGCAGGCGCGGACGGCGCAGCGGTGTCGCGGCGCCGCTCAGGCTGACCGGCTGCACCAGCTCGACCGCCGGGTTGTCCGCGATCAGGCAGGCCAGCCGCGTGTCGACGATCCATTGCAGCAGCCTTGCGTCGTGGCCATCGAGGCCGCTGCCGGTGGCGTGAAGCCGCGCGACATCGGGTTGCCGGTTCATTGCCATCAGCGTGTCGCCAAAGCCCGTATGCAGGCACACCATGTCGCCAGGCTCGACGGTCACGCCATCGGCATCGAGAATCCGCATCAGCGTGTCGTAGCCGACCGCGGTGCGCGTGCGGCCGACATGCGCTTCCAGATCGATGAGCACCGCGCGGCCCTGCACGCCGTGCTCGGCCAGATTGTCGATGCCGAGCGCGCCGGCCGACGGACCCGGAAAGCGCGCCCAAT
>JAEYVD010000622.1 GCA_023432075.1 Pseudomonadota bacterium
CCATGTCCATCCGCAAACCTCGAAGCTCGCGCGCCGGCCGCGTCACCATGCAGGACGTCGCGCGGCGCGTGGGCGTCAGCGCGATCACGGTATCGCGGGCGTTGCGCACGCCCGATAAGGTGGGCCAGGATCTGCGTCAGCAAATCGCTCGGGTGTGCCAGGAACTGGGCTACGTGCCCAACCACGCCGCCAGCGCGCTGGCGTCGGCGCGGTCGCAGACCATCGTGGTGCTCATCCCGTCGCTCAGCAACGTGGTGTTCGTGGACATCATCACGGGCATCAAGGAAGTGCTGGATCAGCACGGCTACCACATGCTGATCGGCGTGACGGGTTATTCGCCGGACGAGGAAGAAGCGCTGCTGCGCAAGTATCTGCAGCATTCGCCCGACGGCGTGGTCCTGACCGGCATCGACCACAATCCCGGCGTCTGGGAGCTGCTGCGCGCGCAGGCGATTCCCACGGTGCACACGATCGAGACGCTGGAAGGCAGCGAGGACATGAGCGTCGGGTTCTCGCAGTTCGACTCGGGCTACGCCGCCGGCCGCCACCTGGTCGAACGGGGCTACCGCCGTATCGGCATCATCGGCGCGCAGCTCGATCCCCGGTCGCTGCGCCGCTGCGAAGGGTGCCGGCAGGCGCTGCGCGATGCGGGGTTGTACGACGCGGCCCTGGAAATCATGACGCCCGAGAAATCGTCGATCAGCCTGGGGGCGTCGTTGATCCAGGATCTGCACGCGCGCCATCCCGACTGCGACGCCGTGTTCTTCTGCAACGACGACCTGGCGCAAGGCGCGGTGTTCCAGTGCGGCCGGGATGGCGTGCGTGTGCCAGAACAAATGGCCATCGTCGGCTTTCATGACTTTCCGGGCACGGCCTGGACCACGCCGCCGCTGTCCACAATCGCCACGCCTCGCTACCAGATCGGCCTGTCAGCCGCGCAGCTGCTCATGCAGCACCTGACGGGCGAACCCGTGCCCGAGCGGCACGTGGACCTGGGCTTCACGTTGGTCCAGCGCGAAACCAGCTGAGGACGCCGCCGCAGGAAGCGGCGCCGCGCACGTTCAAGCGGCGGGCGCCGATGGGCGCCTGACTGGGCGCAGCGCCAGGAAAACGCCCGACGCCATGATCAGCCCCATGCCCGCCAGCGCCAGCGCGTCGGGCGGACGCTGGAACCAGAACGTGCTGAAGCCCAGCGCCAGCAGCAGCTGGAAGTAGTTCAGGGGCGCCAGCGTCGCGGCCGGCACGCGCTGGAAGGCCGCGATCAGCAGGATCTGCGCCAGACCGCTGCAGGCCCCCAGGGCAAGGATGATCACGGTGTCGGCCGCCCCGGGCCAGGGGTCGGGCAGGAAGAACGGCGCGGGCAGCGCGGTCACGATCAGGCAGATGAAGGCCGTGTACGCATACTGCACCGGCCCCGGCACCTTGTTCGACAGCTTGCGCGTCAGCACCTGGAAGATCGCGTAGCTGACGGCCGACACTGCCATCAGCATCGTGCCGAGCAGGGGCAGGTCGCCGCCGGGCGGCACGATCAGCAGCATGCCGGCAAAGCCGGCGGCAACGGCGCCCCATTGCACCGCCCGGACGCGTTCGCCCAGCAGCCACGGCGACAGCGCCACCATGATGAGCGGGGCCGTGAAATAGATGGCGGTGGCCTCGGACAGCGGCATCCAGATGAGCGCGGTCATGAAGCACGTGGCCACGGTGGCCAGCATGACGCCGCGCAGCACCAGCAATGGCTTTTCCGGCGCATCGCGCAGGCGCAGGCCGCGGCCGTGGCGCCACAGCATTCCCATCGCCAGCGTCACCACCGCCAGGTAGCGCATCACGTTCAGGAAGGGCGCTGGATAGCGTTCCAGCAGCTGCTTGGCGCCCGCATCGAAGGTGGCGAACGCCACCAGCGCCGCGAAGAACAGCAGGATGCCGGTCTGGCGAGCGCCTTCATTTGCCGCCACGGCCAAAGCCTTCAAGAAACGCATCCAGCGCGGGTCCGATCGCCTCGACCATATAGCCGCCTTCCTGCACCACGACGGTCGGCACGCCCAGGCTGCCGATGCGCGCGCCGATGTCGCGGTAGGCGTCGATGTCCAACCGAAGCACGCTGATCGGATCGTCCTTGTACGTGTCGAACCCCAGCGGCAGGACGAGCGCCTGCGGCGCGTAGCCCGCCAGGGCATCCAGCGCGGTGTCCAGCGCCTGCAGGAATTCAGTGTTGCCGCAGCCGTGCGCCAGCGGCAGGTTCAGGTTGAAACCTTCGCCAGCGCCGTGGCCGCGCTCGTGCGCGTAGCCGGTATAGAAGGGGTAATACCCGGCCGGATCGGCGTGCAGCGAGACGGTCATCACGTCCGCCCGGTGATAGAAGATGTTCTGCGTGCCGTCGCCGTGGTGCGCATCCACGTCCAGCACCGCCGCCTTCGACCATGTCTGCAACAGGCGGCTTGCCGCCGCGGCGCTGTTGTTCAGGTAGCAGAAGCCGCCGGCGCGGTCGCGATGCGCATGATGACCGGAAGGCCGGGACAGCGCGTAAGCCACGCCGCCGGCGCCCGCTACATGGTCCGCGGCCGCCAGCGCGCTATGGGTGGACCGCAGCGCCGAGCGCCAGGTCTGCGGCCCGATGGGGCAGGCAAGGTCGCTCAGGTAATACCCGGTCTGCGCCACGATGGACGGGGACGGGCAGGGGCCCCGGCCGGCGGCATCGATGCGGCCGTTGTAGTAGGGCGAAAGATTGGGCAGCACTTCCGGACCGGGATCGACGCCCGGTGCCTTCAGGGCCTGCCAGCGCGCAAAGGCGGTTTCCAGGTAATCCAGGTAATCCGCGCTGTGCACGTGTTCAAGCGGCTTGCGGCCATAGTCGGCCGGCGCTTCGACCTTCACGCCGCGGGCCGCCAGCGCCTGCTGCAGGCTCTCGGCCCGCGACGGCAGGTCGGTGGGGGCGCTGATGCGGCCCAGCCGCATGAATTGCCGGGGCGAATGCAGCAACTGTTCTTCGGAAAAAAACGCCTTCATGGATATCCTCGCTCAGACCGTTCCGGTCGCAGCCAGCCCGGGCTCATGCCCGCTTGAGTTCGATCTCGACGAACACGAATTCCGTGTCGCTGGGGTTGATGACGTTGTGTTCCACGCCCACGGGCCGGTAGTAGGCCACGCCCGTGGTGAGCTGGCTGGTGACCTGGCCGTTGGGCGTGTCCAGCAGCAGGGGGCCGGTGGTCTGCGGGACCACCACGTAGTTCATGCCATGACGGTGCCAGCCCGTCTCGCCGCCCGGCGGAAAGCGCCATTCGGTGACGGTGACCAGTTCGTTGTCGATCTGCACGGTGGGGATGGCGGCGGGGCGTTGCATAGCGGTTCTCCTGGAATTCAATGTTGAGGCGATGTCCGGTCAGGCGGCCTGCGCCTTGGTCGGGTCCCAATGCTGGCCCGGCACCGCGGCGATCAGCTGGCGGGTGTAGGCGTGCTGCGGGTTGTCGAAGATCTGCGCGGGCGATCCATACTCCACCACCTTGCCGCGGTGCATGACCAGCACCGAATTGCAGATCTGCGCCGCCACGCGCAGGTCATGGGTGATGAACACCAGCGCTATCCTCAGCCGCTGCTGCAGGTCGTGCAGCAGTTGCAGCACCTGCGCCTGGACCGACACGTCCAGCGCCGACACCGATTCGTCGGCCACCAGGACCTTGGGCTCCAGCGCCAGCGCGCGCGCGATGCCGATGCGCTGGCGCTGGCCGCCCGAAAACTGGTTGGGATAGCGGTCAAAGGCGGACGGGTCCATACCCACCAGCGACAGCAGTTCGCGCGCCCGGGCTTCGGCCTGTGCGCGTGGGACGCCATTGGCGACCGGGCCGTCGCTGATGATGCGGCCCACTGTGTGCCGCGGATTGAGCGAGGCGAACGGGTCCTGGAAAATCATCTGGATCTCGTGCCGCATCGGCCGAAAGCGCGATTCGGGCAGCGTGGCGATGTCCTGGCCGTTAAAGAGCAGCTGGCCGCCATTGATCCCGACGAGCTTGAGCAGGCATTTGCCGATCGTGGATTTGCCGGAACCGGATTCCCCCACGATGCCCAGCGTCTCGCCGCGCCGCACGGCAAAGCTCACGCCGTCCACCGCGTGCACCTGACGCTTGTTGCCCAGCCAGCCGTGGCCGATCACGTAGGTCTTTTTCAGATCCTTGACCTCCAGCACGGGCCTGTCGTCGGCAAGCCCGGCGCGCTCCTCGCCGCGCCGGTGCGGCACGGCCGCGATCAGGCGCTGGGTGTAGGGATG
>JAEYVD010000636.1 GCA_023432075.1 Pseudomonadota bacterium
GCTGCGCTCAAACCTGGCGTCGCAGCGCGTCATGGAAAAGACGGGGCTGCGTTACGTCGGCATGACGAGCGACGCGCCGGAACCGAAGGTCTGCTACGAAATCCGCCGCGCGGATTGGCGCAAGCGCGAAGGCGTGTGAACGCCCGCGCCGTGCCGGCGCATGACGCGCGGCGCTAACATGGCGCCATGAGCCCGAAGAAATCCCCGGACGACGATCCGCCGCCTGTTCCGCCCGAACGCCCCGAGCCCGGCGAATGCTGCAATAGCGGCTGCATTCCCTGCGTCTATGACCTGTATGACGAGGCCATGGGCCGCTATCGAGAGGCGCTGAAAGCGTGGCGCGCCCGGCACGAAACGGGCGGCGCCTGAACGCGTTGCCTTAACCGGGCAGCTTCATGTGAATGATGGGGAAGGGGCGGCCGGCGTCGTCGTGGGCCGAGCGTCCCACGTCCTGGAATCCGTAGTGCTTGTAAAAGCCGTGCGCCTGCGGATTCTGCTCGTTCACGTCGACCAGCAGCGTGCCATGCAGCGAGCGCGCAAAGTTCAGCAGCCGGCGGCCGGCCCCCTTGCCGCGCTTGTTGGCATCCACGAACAGCATTTCGACCTTGTTGCCGGTCAGGCCCATGAAGCCGGCCACTTCGCCGGCATCGTCCTCACAGACCCAGACCCTTACCGACGGCAGGTAGGTGTTCAGCACCTTCGGGTACATGGCCTGGATTTCCTTTTCCGTCAGGAAAGTGTGGGTGGCGCGCACCGAACGAAGCCAGATGTCCACCAGGGCCAGATCGTCGCCGTGGTTGCGTTCTCGGATGTTCATTTTCTTATTGCGGGTTCAAGCAGCGGGATCCAGACGTCTAAAGCCCCGCGCGATACAGATCGGTGGCCGCCAGGACGGTTTCCATCTGCACAGTATGCGCGAAAACGAAACGGTCTCCGTAGACCGTTTCATCCGGAAACTCCGAGATGAGCGCCATTGGCAATTCTTCACGATCGGTTTCCGTGACCTGCACGGGAATGCCGTTGAGCACATCGAATCCCTTTTCCAGCGCGTGCGCGTGAAAGAGTCCCAGTTGCCGCGCGTTGAATTCCACCAGCCCCGGCACGTTGCGGGCAAGCCGCTCGGTGACGCCTTCGATCAGATGCCGGGCGCGCTCGCCCCAACCTGGATGATGGCGCAGAACCAGGAAGAACCCCTTGGGGATGGTCCACAGTTCAAAGTGGCGCGGCAGGTAGCCCGACAGCGGACGCGTCCATTCGTGCGCGGGATAGCCGTGCAGGTTGATGTGCAGCTGCGCGCCGCTGATCGCATGCGCCTGATGACGGCCTTCGCGTTCGAAGAACGGCGCGCGTTCGCGGTAGGCGATATCGTCGCCCAGCGCGCTGTAGCGCGAGGCGTGCAGCATGTGGCGGGGATGCTGCTCGCGCAGCCGGTTGAAAAGCGCGTAGCCGTCGGGATTCTCGGAGGCGATCAGCGCAAAATGCGCATCGCCGCGCGCGGCCAGCGTCTGCGCGGCGCGCAGGGCGCCCACCACGCCGGAGGTTTCGTTGGCGTGCTGCGCGCCCGAAATGAAGACGGCTGGACCCGGGCCGCGCACATAGGTGCCCAGCACGGGACGGCCCTGGCGGGACACGGCCTGGAAGGTGTCGCCGCCAAAGGCCGCCATGCAGCCGGCGATCTGCGCGGCCGACAGCGGCTCGCGGACCTGGGCCAGCGGACTGGCAGGCGCCGCCGGCGTCACGGGCGCGACGGGGGCAAAGGGCTCCACCGAGATCTGCACACGCGGCGCGCCATCGTGGCGGCGGATGTCGGGAATGATCTGGCCGGGTTGCAGGCCCCGGTCGCCGGACGGGCGGCCGGAGTGCTGCTGGAAGTGCTCGAGCAGCGAGAAGTAGATATCTTCGTGCAGCGCCTCGAAGGTGCTGACGATCTCCTCGTCCACCGGCAGCGCGAAATCGATGCCCGGCAGGTCGACGCGGATCTCCAGCCGGTCGAAATACGGTTCGTGCGCGCCCCAGGTGTGGGTGCGCACCGTGTCCATGATGCTGCGAAAGAGCAACTGGTATTCGGTGGCCTGCGCGGCATCGGTCTGCACCGCGCCGCTCGCGTCGCGCACGCGCAGCCAGCCGGTGGGCGACAGCTCGGGCGTGCCGTCCGGCGCGTGTCCAAGCTGATTGGGGGCGAACACGCGGGCGTCGAGCGTGCGGCCGTCGGCATAACCCAGGGTGACGTCGTAGTGCAGGTCGGCCGCGCCGGGCAGCATCGTCACGCGCACGTCCTTCAGCAGCGCGACAAGGGGGTAGGCCTCGAGCGTGAAGCGCTTGGCCTGCGCGTGCTCGTGCAAGGGATAGCGGATCTCGGCCGAGATCAGCCCGTCGTGCTCGACCTCTTCAAGGAAATAGTGCAGCAGCGGCTTGTAGGCGCTGCGAAAACGCGCCGTCACGCCTGCCTGTTGCAGCCGGTCTTGCGCGGCGCGGCGGGCTTGGGCGCTCTCGAACAGCCAGCCTTCCACGACGGCGCCGCGCCAGGCCGGCGCGATGTAGGCGTGCGTCCAGGCGTCCAGCGTGCGATCGAAACTCTTGTCCAGCAACGACATACTCAATATTCCTTCCGCACCCAGTGTGCGGATCGATTCTTCAGACCTTGCCGGTCGGATCCAGGCGGTCGCGCAGCCAGTCGCCCAGCAGGTTCAAACCCAGCACCGTCAGCATGATGGCCAGGCCTGGAAAGACGCTGACCCACCAGGCCGTCTGCATGTACGTGCGGCCATCGGCAAGCATACCGCCCCAGCTCGGGATCATGGGATCGACGCCCAGGCCCAGGAAGGTCAGGCTGCTTTCCAGCAGGATGTTGTTGGCCACGTTCAGAGTCATCAGGATCACCAGCGGGCCGAGCAGGTTGGGCACGATGTGGTGGCGGATCATCGCCAGGTCGCGCACGCCGAAGGCGCGCGCCGCCAGCACGAATTCACGCTCACGCAGCGCCAGCACCTGCGCCCGCACCAGACGAGCGTACTGCACCCATTGCGACACGATCATGAAAAAGATGACGTTGAACAGGCCGCCGCCCAGGATGGCGATGAAGGTGATGGCGACCAGAATGAAGGGCAGCGCCAGCTGCACGTCGGCAAAGCGCATGACGATCATGTCCCAGAAGCCGCGGTAGTAGCCGGCGATGAGACCCATGATGATGCCCAGCAGCGCGCCGCCCAGCACCGAGGCAAAGCCCACCAGCAGCGAGATCTTGCCGCCGACGATCACGCGCGCCAGCACGTCGCGGCCCAGCGGGTCCGTGCCGAACGGGTGGGCGGCCGACGCGAAGGGCGCCATCAGCCGGGCCGCGAGATCCATGGATTCGCCGCCGTCCGGAAACAGCCAGCCGGACGCCAGCACGAGCAGGACCATGACGCCGGTCAAGAGCGCGCCCAGCACGAATTCCAGCGAGCGATAGCGGCTGCGCGGCTTCATGGCCTTCGGGGCGGCGGAGGAAGTGGTTGTCTGCATGATGCTCAACGCGTGCGGATACGGGGATCGACGATGCCGTAGGCGATGTCGACGATCAGGTTGACCAGGACAATGACGGTGGCCAGCACGGTGACCGTGCCTTGCAGCACCGGATAATCGCGGCCGGAAATGGCGTCGAATGCCAGCGTGCCCAGCCCGGGCCAGTTGAAGACCATCTCGATCACCACGATGCCGCCGATCAGGCCGCCGAACTGCAGGCCCAGGTACGTGATCAGCGGAATGGCGCAATTGCGCAGCGC
>JAEYVD010000756.1 GCA_023432075.1 Pseudomonadota bacterium
GACCGCGAACTTCGGTTAGCAGTCTTGTCATCCGTCTCGGCTTCTCCTCTTTCCCCTCCCCTATGAGACGGATGCTTGCGGGGCACCTAGCATATCGGTGCCCCGTTTTTTATGCGCGCTCGGAACGTGAGCGTCGCGGAAATCATGCGGCCCTGGCGCTATCCGGTGCCGCCAGCGCCGTGTGCCATAGCGCGTCCTGCACGCGGCGCACTCCGGTCGCCATTGACCCGTCCTGATATAGCTTGATCCAACGGTAGCCCGGCGCCATGTTGTCGACGATGTGCTTGCCGTCGCGAATGCTGAATTGAAAGCACGTGGAGGGCGTGGCCAGCATGCGCAGATTGTGCCGGCGGCGGTCGAACTCGTGGTGCACGTGGCCCCAGAGCAGCACGCGCACCTGGGTAAACCGCGCGAGCAGCTTGAAGAGCGCCTGCGGGTTGTCGATCATCATCGAGTCATGCCAGTGGCTGTCGATTTGCATCGGGTTATGGTGCATCGCCACCAGCGTGTGGCGATCGGGCGCCTGCGCCAGCGCCGCTTCCAGCATGTCAAGTTCGGTGTTGCATAGATGGCCCGCGTTCGAGCCGGGCACCGTGGTGTCCAGCGCAACGACGCGCCATGCGCCCACGTCAGTGACGGGCATCGACCAGTCGGAGAGTTCCTGGCGCAGGACGGACGGTTGATCGTGATTGCCGGGCAGGCAGCGGATGGTCGCGCGTTCCAGCGCGGCCGATTCGGACAAGATGCGCGCGAAACGCCGGTAGCCCGCGGCTTCGCCGTCCTGCGACAGGTCGCCCGTGGCGAGCAGCAGGTCCGGGTGCTTTCCGTCGGCTTCGATCTGGCGCAGCACGGCGCGCAGGCTTGCGTCGGTATTGACGCCCAGCATCGACGTTTCGGGCTCGCCGAAAAGATGGCTATCGGTCAACTGGACGAGCATCGCGGGCGCGTCGTGGCGCCGGGTCAAGGTGTGGATGCGTGCCACGTGCCGCTCCTGCAAAGTTCGCGTGTTGCCACATTACCCAAAAAACATGGCGCCACGCGTTTCGCAAGCGGCCATTGGGGTAACGAAACGTGCATTCTCTCCGATCCGCGTCAAGCCTTGGCCGGGGTCACCGCAAAAAAGCCGCTATTCTTGTGGAACTTTCCTCACGCATTACGATCGGGACGCGGCGCTACCCATGGATGTTGGTTTTCTTGTATTTGGTCTTGCGGGCCTGCTCACGCTGGTCTGCTTCATGCCGCCCCTGGCCGGCCGCGTCAAGCTGCCCTATTCGGTGCTGCTCGCCATCGTCGGCTGTCTGCTCGGGATTGTCATTCACGTGCATGGCTGGGCGCCCACCTGGATCGGCGACTTTCTCGATTCGCTGGAGCGCTTCGAGATCTCGTCAGAGACCTTCCTGATGGTGTTCCTGCCGGTGCTGCTCTTTGAGACGGCGCTGTCGATGAACGTGCGGCGGCTCATGGACGACATCGGGCCGATCCTGATGATGGCCATTGTGGCGGTGGTCGTCTGCACGGTGGTGGTGGGTGTGACGCTGGACGCTATTTCGCCGTATGGCCTGGTCGTATGCCTGCTGTTGGGCGCCATCGTGGCGACGACGGATCCGGTGGCCGTGGTCGGGATCTTTCGCGAGGTGGGCGCGCCCAAGCGCCTGACGACGCTGGTTGAGGGCGAAAGCCTCTTTAACGATGCGGCGTCCATCGCGCTGTATTCGGTGCTGCTGGCCGTGCTTAGCGGCAAGGGCGAACTGTCCGTCAGCGGCATCTTCAACGACTTTATCGTGCACTTCATCGGCGGCGGCCTGGCCGGCTTTGCGATGGGGCGCCTGGCTTGCTTTCTGTTTGCCTGGCTGCGCGGTTTTCCCACGGCCGAGATCACCCTGACGCTGACGCTCGCCTATCTGTCCTTCTTCATCTCCGAGCATTATCTGAATGTGTCGGGCGTGGTTGCCACCGTGATCGCGGGCCTGGTGGTCGGGTCCACGGGTCGCACCCGCATGTCGCCGACCACCTTCGAACACTTGGCCAGCGCCTGGGAGCAGTTCGGCTTCTGGGCCAATTCCCTCATCTTCCTTTTTGCCGCCATGCTGATTCCGAAGCTGATGGCGGCGGCCGATTGGCAGGAACTGGTGCTGGTGGGCGTGGTGTTCGTGGTGACGTTGGTCGCGCGGGCGATCGTGGTGTTTGGGCTGCTGCCGCTGTTGGGTCTTACCCGGCTGGGCACCAAGGTCAGCAATCCCTACAAGGTGGTGATGCTGTGGGGCGGATTGCGCGGCGCCGTGTCGCTGGCGCTGGCGTTGGCCGTGACCGAGCAGATGGGCGTGCCCGAAGAGGCGCGCCAGTTCATCGCCGTGGCCACCACGGGCTTTGTGCTGATGACCCTGTTCGTCAACGGCATCAGCCTGCGGCCGCTGATTCGCATGTTGGGGCTGAATCAGCTGTCGCCGGTCGAGCGCACCATCCGCAATCAGGTGCTGGCCGTGGCGCTGGAAGATCTGCAGGGCAAGACCGAGGAAGTGGCCAAGTCCGAGCACATCGGCAACGAAGTCCGCGACCGTATTCGCGCCGTGTTCGACGCCAGCCTGGCCAGCGTGCACGACGGGCGGGTCAGCCAGATGACCGACGAGCAGCGCGTGTCCGTGGGACTGGCCATGGTTGCCCAGCGCGAAGAGGAAATGTTCTTCGACATCCTGAAGGCGCAGATCGTGGACTGGCGCATGGCCGAAACCCTGCTGGCGCGGGCTGAACGGCTGGAAGACGCGATCCGGCTGGGCGGCGTCGAAGGCTTCGAGCGCGCCATTGCCGCCGATGTCCGCTATTCGACGGGTTTCCGGCTGGCATTGCGGCTGCATTACCTGTTCGGCTTTCAGGGCTGGCTGGCGCGCGAGCTTGGCCAGCGCTTTGCCAACCTGATGAGCAAGCGCTCGGTCGCGCAGCGCCTGATCGCCTTTGCGCGCGAGCAGATCACGCCGCTGCTTGGCGAAGAGGCCACGCAGCGCATCGTGTCGCTGCACCAGCGCCGTCTGGATCTGATCGAAAACGCCTTGCAGGCGCTGAACCTGCAATATCCGTCGTACGCCCAATGGCTGCAGGAAAGTTATCTCGGCCGCGTGGCCCGCGAGCTCGAACGCATCCGCTATCGCGACATGCTTGAGCAATTTCTGATCAGCGGCGAAGTCTATGCGGACCTGACCGAGCAATTGAAAAGCCGCTGGGCGCACATCGACAAGCACCCGCCGCTGGACATCGAAATGAGCGCGGCCGAACTCATCAAGCGCGTGCCGCTGTTCGAGGGCCTGTCGCCCGATTCGCTGCGCGCCATCAGCAAGCTGCTCAAGCCCCGCCTGGCATTGCCCGATCAGCGTGTTCTGACGAAGGGGCGGCACGGCGAGGAAATGTGCTTCGTGGCGTCGGGCGCCGTGGCGGTTCATCTGCCCGACAACACCATGATCGAACTGGGCAGCGGCGAATTCTTCGGTGAACTGGGTCTGTTGGGCGAAGTGCAGCTTACGCCGGACGTGACCTCGCTGGGCTACAGCAAGCTGCTGATGCTGTCGTCGCGCGACTTCCACGCGCTGCTCGATCGCGACGAGAATCTGCGTGAACGCATTCAGGTCGTGGCCAAACAGCGCCTGCGCGCGATTGAAGTGTGGAAGCAGTTTTCGCAGCAGTCTGCGGCCGCGGCCGCCGCGCCGGCGCCCGTGCCGCCGCCCAGCTCCGCACAGGCGGCAGAGGCCGCGGAAGCGGCTGGCGCGGGCAGTCCGGCCCCGGCCGAAGATCTGCAAGCGGCCCGCGAACTGCGCGGTGAATCATCGGGTGCCGATGGCGCCGCGGCGGAGGGCGTGCTGGGAACGCCAGAACCCGCGCCCCGCTAGGCGCGCCCCGCTAGGCGCGCCCCGCTAGGCGCCCCGCCCGACCCCGTGTCCTAGCTTCTGCGCCGTATCAGGCCCGCCGAGCCCAGCCCAGCTCAGCCCAGCTCAGCCCCGGGCGGGCGCCTGATCAGATCGTGATCTCGCCCGCGGCCTGGCGCCGCATGATGTCCTCGACCAGCACCAATGCCGCTTCCAGCGTGAACTCGCCCTCGGCGACATGGTGCAGGGCCGTCGAGACGTCGATGGTGGCAATCTCCATGACCTCGCCGTCGCGGTTGGCGGGACGGACGTCCGGCGCCAGGATGCACGTGCTGGTCAGCACGTCTTCGACCTGATACCCCTCGGGCAGCCGGCGATGGATGCGCAGGATCGTGCGCAGCGGCGTGCGGCGTACGAGATCGGGTTCGTCCAAGCCAGCCTCTTCGCCGCATTCGCGCACCAGCGCCAGTTCCAGGTCTTCGCCCCTGCCGGCCAGTCCGCCGACCAGTGTGTCCCACATACCGGGATCGGTGGATTTGCTGAGGGAGCGCCGCGCGACCCACAGCTTGCCGTCGGGCGTCCAGGCGTTCAGATGCACGGCCTTGGTCAACAAGCCTAGCGGCCGCACGGCAGCGCGCTCGATCACGCCGAGCGTGTCGTCGCCATCCAATACGTCCAGCAATTCGTCGCGCCAGCCGCGCAGGCAGTTGGCTTGGCGCAACAGTTCCGCGGCCTGTTCCAGCGCCGCGTCCAGCGCATTGCCCGGCGCCAGGCCCTCGCCGATGCGCAAGGCCGTGCCGTCAGACTGTGTTTCAGGCGCGTCGCGCAGCGCGTCGCAGGCCGCGTGCGTGGCCCAGCCGCAGCGCCGCCCCGCTATATATAAAGCGCGCGCGCCTTCGGGGGCGGGCTCCTGCGCGCGGGCGCACAGGGCGGCATACAGATCGGACAGCGGCTTTTGCATCGTGGCGCCATGGTGATGAGGTTGCGGGCGAT